>CAZOMH010000251.1:0-6321 GCA_964580415.1 uncultured Nitrospirales bacterium | reverse complement strand
TGGGCGGAATGCTCAGGCGGCCCTGGGCATCCATTCGAACCCCCGCCGCGCTGCCCAGGAGAAGCCGGTGGAAGTCAAGCAATTTGGGATCCAGCTTGTGGTCCGGATTTGCAACGGTCTTCAGTATCTCGTTCCAAACCACGGGATTGAAAAGAAACAGCGCCCCGTCAAAACCGCGGGTCGCATACCACGTGTCTTGATGGTGCGGCCGCATGAGGTCTTTGAAATGCAGAGGCATGTTGACTCTGCCTTTCTCATCTAATGCAGCATTTGCTTCGCCATAGTACACAGCCTAAACCCCGTGGCCATTTGTGAATCCCACAAAACATCCACAGAATACCAGTACCAGGCGAAAAAGTCAACCAATTTCTGCGATAATTAGGCGATTTTCACCACAAAATACCACCAGATAATTGAAACCACAACATATGGTGTTTCTTTGCGCAAAATGGATTATATCAGGGCCATATCTTGGTGTCAACCCCCGTAAGACACAGACATTTACGTAAAACCTTGGGAAGCCCCTAATATAAATACATACAGATTGTAACAGCCGTAAACACACCAATAATCCGAGAATTTAGGGCGGTCGGGCAGAGTCGCCAGGCAGAAAGAAAACTCACGCCGGGGTAATTCTGTGGGTATTTTGTGTGGATGATCGTCCCCGCATATCGCGATTTTTCGACACAGCGTTGAAAAAAGGCACCATGGGCGGAAAGATGTGGGGACCGACAGCAGACTTAAACGTGAAGCCCTAAGCCAGTTGTGAACCCATTTTCTGGCGCGCCGTCTCTGTGGACAAAGACACAATGTCTGTTGAATTGCCCTCGTTGCCAAACAGGGGCGACCCGGCAACCGGGTTAAGCATATACCGGTCGGTCGAATGTATCGCCGTGGTATGGGTAGCGGTGAAGAACGGCGATAAGAACAGCGTTTACGCTGGCGGTGACGATGGCGGATACACCGGAGACACCGGTGGTATAGGGTGAAAGCGCCTGTTTTCGCCCCATGGGCCCGCTTTGACCACGCTCCGGTTTGACATATTTCGGCCAAAATTGCTATTCTCTTGCATCGGCCGGGCTTGAAAATAAAGGGGTTACGCACAGGCGAATCCCCCCGGCGCAACAGGATCAACGGGGCCGTGTGCCCCGCCTTTCCGGAGGCTTTATGCACCCCTATCGCACCCATACCTGCGGCATTCTGCGCAAGGAACATGTCGGCCAGACGGTCAAACTGTCCGGCTGGGCACACCGCAAGCGTGACCACGGCGGCGTGATTTTCCTCGATTTGCGTGATCACTACGGCCTCACCCAGGTCGTGGTCAATCCCGATCACCCCTGCTTCGCAGAGGCGGAAAAGGCCCGCAATGAATTCGTCGTCACCGTGGTCGGCTCCGTCGTGGCCCGCGCGCCCGAGACGGTCAATCCGAACATGGCCACCGGCGAGATTGAGGTGGTCGCCGAAGCCTTTACCATCGAGTCCACCTGCGACGCGCTGCCCTTCACAGTCAACCAGGAACTGGATTGTCCCGAGGAAATGCGCCTCGAATACCGCTTCCTCGACCTGCGCCGCGAGCGCATGCACAAAAACATCCTGCTCCGTTCGCAGACCGCCGCTTTGGTCCGCAGACACCTCGTTGACCGCGGCTTCGTCGAGTACCACACGCCCATCCTCACCGCGTCGTCGCCCGAGGGCGCGCGCGACTATCTCGTGCCAAGCCGCCTCTACGCCGGCCAGTTCTACGCGCTGCCCCAGGCCCCCCAGCAGTTCAAGCAGTTGCTGATGGTTTCCGGCTTCGACAAGTACTTCCAGATCGCCCCCTGTTTCCGCGACGAGGATTCCCGCGCGGACCGCAGCCCGGGCGAGTTCTACCAGATCGATATGGAAATGTCCTACATCCAGCAGGACGACCTGTTCATCGAACTGGAGACGCTGCTTTGCCGTCTTTTCAAGGAACTGAGCAGCAAGCGCATCGTCGCCGAGACCTTCCCGCGCATCGCATTCCGCGACGCCGTGGAATGGTACGGCACCGACAAGCCCGACATCCGTTTTGAAATGAAGATGGTCGATTGCACCGACCTGTTCGGCAACTGCGAACTCAAGGTCTTTGCCAGCCAGATCACCGGCGGCGGCGCGGTCAAGGTGCTCAACGCCAAGGGCGCCGCGGCGCAGCCGCGCAAGTTCTTCGACGACGCCGAACGCTACGCCCGCGGCGAGGGCGCCAAGGGCCTCGCATGGCTCGCCCGCAAAGAGGGCGAGTTCAAGGGGCCCATCGCCAAGTTCCTCAGCGACGCCGAAAAGCAGGCGCTTGTCGAGCGCATGGGCGTCGGGGAAAACGATGCGCTGTTCTTCGGCGCCGGCGCGCGCGCCGAGACCAACTCGCTGATGGGCAAGGTGCGCTCCTGGCTTGGCCGTCATCTCGGCCTCATCGACCGCGACATCGCCTCCTTCTGCTGGATTGTCGATTTTCCCATGTTCGAGTGGAACGAGGACTTGAAGAAGGTTGATTTCTGCCACAACCCCTTCTCCATGCCGCAGGGCGGGCTTGAAGCGCTGAACACCATGGACCCGCTCGACATCCTCGCCTACCAGTACGACATCGTCTGCAACGGCATCGAACTGTCCTCCGGCGCCATCCGTAACCACCGTCCCGAAGTCATGCTCAAGGCCTTCGAGATTGCCGGTTACCCCGAGAGCACGGTCAAGTCCAAGTTCCCGGCCCTGTGGAAAGCCTTCCACTACGGGGCTCCGCCCCACGGAGGCATCGCGCCCGGCCTCGACCGCATCATCATGCTCCTCGCCGACGAACCCAACATCCGCGAGGTCATCGCCTTCCCGCTCAACCAGCGCGCCCAGGACCTCCTCATGGGCGCCCCCAACACAGTGGAACAGCGCCAACTCGACGAGTTGCATCTGGAAATCAAGTATCCGCCCGAGGAACTCTGATTCCTGCCGGGACACGTGTTTGACAGGCAGCGTGGGACGGGTGGGACGAGTGGGACATGTGGGAAAGGTGAACGATATTAGAGGTTGATGGGATGAGTAATGGGTTCATTCCAAAGCATGGGGCGTACCAGAACCTGCCGACCCATCAGAAGGCGAGTATCATTTACGATGCGACGGTGTTCTTCTGTGAGCGCTATGTATCGCGGAACAGCCGCACCGTTGATCAGATGGTGCAGGCCGCCTGATCGGGAAAACAGAACATTGTCGAGGCCAGTATGGCCTCTGCCACCTCCAAAGAAACCGAAATCAAGCTGACAAACGTGGCACGGGCCAGTTTGGAGGAACTGCTGGAAGATTACCGTGACTACCTGCGCACAGGCGGCCACGATATCTGGGACAAAGACGGCAAAGCCCCACTGGCCGTGTGGCGCTTGGCGGGGCGTGGGCAAAGAAATGAAACACGCTCAACCGGCGGGATCGGTGGGACTGGTGCGACCGGCCATGAAAGCGCCCACATGTCCCACATGTCCCACATGTCCCACATGTCCCACATGTCCCACATGTCCCACACGTCCCATGCCCCCTGCGAATCCTACGAAACCTACCGCCCCTACATCGAATTGCGCTCCCCGGAAACCGTTGCCAACATCCTCATTTGCCTGATCAACCAGACAACCTACCTGGCGACCAAACGAAAGCGGGCGGCCCGAAGGCCGCCCGCATGAATTGAACATTCTGCGCTGTTACTTCACTATGCCCTGTTTGTGGAGGAATCCGTCGGGCCAGTCGCTCTTGGGGACGAACTTGTGCTCGACCGTGTCGGGCACGATGCGCACCGGCGAGGAGAGCACAAGATTGTTCTCGTCACCCTGCGTGCCGTAGGTAAGTTCGACCAGATAGGCGGTCCATCCCTTGGCGGGCGTGTCCACCTTGCCGACCCAGGAACCGTCGGCCCGGGGTTGCAGTTCAGTGGCGGCGTACTTGTGGCCGAGGGTGTCAACCCGGAAGTCGCGTTTGTCCGGGTTGGTGGCCTGCCACAGTTTCACCACAAGCGGCTTTTCGTCGGAGATGACACGGATGGTGTTGTCGTCGGGAAAAGTCCAGGCATATTTCGGCATGGGTTTCTTTTCGACGAAACGCTTGTAAAAGGCCGTGACGGTGCCGACGGCGTCGCTGCTTTCGAGGCCGTGGCCGGAATTGGGGCCGTAGCGCAGCCATGTCGGCCCCTGCAGGTCGGCCAGGTAGAATTTCCAGGAGTCGTTCAGGAAGAACTGGTCGCCCGCTCCGTTTATGAGGAGCTTGGGCATGGTCAGACGGTCGCGGTAACTGTAGGGCTCGACAATCTTGGCGAGCGCGTCGAACTCGGGCGATCCGATCCAGTCCATGACGCCCATGCCGGAGTAATCATCGACGGCGGGCGCCCATTCGCCGTAGACCTCATAGTGGTGCTCGAACGAGGGAACGATGTTGAGCAGATCGATGACGATGGGGACGGCGGCGACGACGCGCTTGTCGACGGCGGCGGTGGTCCAGGTGGTCCAGCCCCGCTTCGAGGCGCCTGCGACCACAAAGTCGTTCACCTTGAGTTTGCCGCCTTCCTTGGTGGCGCAGAACTCCTGTACGGTGTCCATGGCGCGGACGACGGCCTTGGTCATGGGCAGGCGGGTGAGCCAGAGGGCGTCGCCGGTATGCAGAAACTTGTCCCAGCAGTAGGCGATGATACCGTCCTCGGTGCGCCGTTTCTGGTCGTCGGAAAAGACGAGGGGCTCGTTGGGAATGTTCTTGACGGAGGCGCACACGGTGTTGGTTGCCAGGGCAACGCGGCGCAGGCTGGGGTCGGCGCCCCTGGGCGGCTCGCTCTTGCTGCTGCCGCCGTCAATGAGCATGAGTGCGGTGTTGCTCGTGACCCTGTCGGGCCGGATGACGGTCACCCAGTGTTTCCATATGGGACGGTCTACCAGTTCGGCGGAAAGCCACTGCTGCGAGGTCATTTCCAGCACATACCCGGTATACCCCTTGCCCTTGATCGTATTGACGAGCTTGTACGCATAATTGGGATCGGGCTTGGCAACGTACTCGTCGAGCGGGGTCAGGTTTGTGGTGGCCCGCAGGTTGTTAACGGGTTCTTGGGTCTTCGTTCTTGCCGGTGCGCAGCCGGAAAGTGCGGCGAAGACAATCACGAGCGGCAGTACTGCCGAAAGCGTGAGAAAGCGTTTGGAGGCGAGCATGTTCATCCCTTTCCAGGTTGGCGAACACCCATTGATTTGTCTCATGCCAGCACAACCGGTGTCTTTTTGGACGCGCGGTCCGGGATGGCGGTTTCACGAAAAAGGCCCCGTCGGTCACTGCCGACGGGGCCTGGAAGCTCATGTGTCCCGGGGAGCGCCTATTTGGCGGCCGGAGCCGGGGCCGGAACCGCCGGCGGTGTGTCGGCGGGATTGGGGGTGGCCAACGACTGCGGCGCAGGGGGGGCAGACGGCGTCGCCGGAGCGCCCGGTGCCGCAGGAGCGGCGGGAGCCGGGGTCAGAGGCGTCTTCTGCGCGTTAAGCACTTCCGAATTGGTTTTGAACTTGACGACCTTGAAGGGGACGCGCATCTCGGGGTTGGAAGGAACGTCGGTCTTAATGACCAGTTCCTTGCCCTCGAGCGAATCATCCTTGGGCATGTCGGACAGTTTGATGGTGAAATGGTTGTCGGACAGCTTGTTGATTTCCGCCTTCATGCCTTCAACAGGAACAACCGCCTCGGTGATGTTGAACTCTTTGACGCGGCCGGGTTCAACGCTAAGCTGCTGCATTTCCTTTTCGCCCGCTGTCTCAGAGAAGCGCACATTGACCACGGGCGGCATAACGTAAAGCGAGCCAATCACCTGCACGGAAATAGGGCAGAAGATTATGGTTCGGTCGGGGAAGTCGGTGCGGATGACCATCCGTCCATTGTGGAATCCCGGCGGCAAGGCACCCTTGCTCCGGATTTCAATGTTGTATTCCCGCCCGGGGGTGATTTCCTTGGTTTCGTACTCCATGAAGTCCATGCCGGTGATTTCAACGGACTGGATGGCAAAGGTCAGCCCTTCCCGTTTTGCCATTACCTTGACGCTGGCGCTGCGGGGGTTGTCATCCTCGACGCGGGGAATGCTGATGACTTCAGGGTCGATCATAATGGGGGCGATGGCCGATCCGGCCAGGGTTAGCGTAATGGACTGCTTGTCGGGATCGTTGGTGGTAACGTTGATGGTTTTTGTCAGTTTGCCTTGGCGGCCCTTGAGACTCAGGGAGGTGGCCAGCTTTTCCTCCTGCCCGGGCTGGAGGGTCTTGTTCGCCAATTGGGCCGTGGTGCAACCGCAGCCGGGTTTTACATCCTTGATTTCCAGCA
>CAZOMH010000250.1:0-6336 GCA_964580415.1 uncultured Nitrospirales bacterium | reverse complement strand
ACCGAAGAAAGGGCTGAACCGCCGGGGCTGACCGCCGGGACGGCATGCGACGCAAGAACGCCGCAAAAGGCCGACCACGCACCGCGCAGCAGCGTGGACATGCTCCAGGATGCGGGGACGGACCACAGCAGCAGCAGCCTGGCCAACAGCAGGGCCCAAAGCGCATGACGCCATGCCGGGCTGAGCCATCCCCGAAGCAGCCGCTGCAGCGCAACGATCAGCAGGGCCAGGAGCGAAGCCTGTCCGGACACGGCCAGGATGCGCAGAAACAGGTCGTGGGAGATATGGCTAGCACCCATCATGGTCATTCTCCCCGGCCATTTTCCGGTCCAGCATCGCGCGCAGCGAGCTGATGTCCCGGGAACTTAAGGCTTCGTGCTCGATAAAGTGCGCCAGCATCGGCTGAGCCATGCCCGCGAAACAGCGCTCCAGGAAGGTGCGGCCTTCCTCGCGCACGCACTGTTCTTCGGTTACCTGCGGCGAGAAGCGCAGTGCCCCGCCGCGTTTCTCGCGGCGCAGCGCCCCTTTTGCCACCAGCCGCCCCAGCAGCGTGCGCACGGTCTTGGGGTGCCATTCGGATTGGCCTTCGAGCGCCTCAGCCACTTCAACCGCTGAAAGCGGGGCCTTTCGCCACAGGACTTGCATGACGGTCCATTCCGCCGTCGAGATGCCGGGTGTGTTGGCCATGGGGCTTTGTTCCTTTCACGAGTTTTACATCTGTGCGACATTATCGCACAAGTGTAATCCAAAGTCAAGGGGAGCGTCTTGGGGTGGGCGCAAATGGGAATGATGGGGGAAATGGGAGATATGGGAGACATGGGAGACATGGGAAGAGGGGCGCTTGGCCGCTATTGCGATGGACTATTTAAGGCGCATGCACCAGGCCCGGTGGCCTTCGCCGCAGGATGCGGCGGCGGGGTCGCGCAGGGCGCATTCGGGACCTGCCATGGGGCAGCGGGGATGGAAGCGGCAGCCCGGCGGCGGGTCGATGGGTGAAGGCGGTTCCCCCGGCAGGGGAATGCGCGGCCGGGTGCGTTCACGGCGCGGATCGGGCGTCATGGCGGCGCTCAACAGGGCCTGCGTGTAGGGGTGGCGCGGGTGTGCGAACACGGCCTCCGCCGACCCTTCCTCCACGATGCGCCCCAGGTACATAACCGCGATGCGTCGGGACAAATGGTGGACAACAGACAGGTCATGGGAGATAAACACCATGGCCAGGCCCATTTCGGACTGCAATTCCCGCAGCAGGTTGATGATTTGCGCCTGCACGGAAACGTCCAGCGCGGAAACGGGTTCATCGGCGACCACCAGGCGCGGTTCCGTCGCCAGCGCGCGGGCGATGGCGATGCGCTGGCGCTGGCCGCCGGAAAACTCGTGGGGGTACTTGCGCATGGTGCGGCGCGCCAGGCCGACCCGTTCCATGAGGCGGGCAACCGCCGCGGCCGCCTGCGCGCGGGGTATGGTGCCATGGACAATCATCGGTTCCGCGAGCGCGTCCGCAACGGTCATACGCGGGTTCAGCGAGGCATAGGGGTCCTGAAAGATCATCTGCAGCCGGGGCCGGACGCGGCGCAATTCGCGCGTGCCCAGCCCGGACAGGGACCGTCCCCCAAAGCGCACCCCGCCGGAAACAGGCTTTTCCAGAAGCACGAGCGACCGCGCAAGGGTCGATTTTCCGCAGCCCGACTCGCCCACCAACCCGAGCGTCTCCCCCGCATCGACATGAAGGTTTACGCCGTCCACGGCGTGGACCATGCTCTTCTTCGCGCCAAACACCATTCTTTGGCGTACGGGAAACCACACGCACAGGTCTTTCGTTTCGAGGAGGGGGCCGTCCATCACCATTCCCCCGCCTGCGCGCGGACGCATGCCGTGGCGTGGCCGGGTTCGATCTCGACAAGCGCGCATTCATCCGTGCGGCACCGTTCCACCGCATGGCCGCACCGGGGCGCAAAAGAACAGCCCCGCCTTTCTCCGAGCAGTTCGGGCGGCATCCCCGGAATTGCCCGGAGCGGCGCGCCGGCCGGCGCGGTCGATGGCAGCGAATGCATCAGCGCTTCGGTGTAGGGATGGCGGGGCCGGTCAAAGAGCGCTTCGGTCCGCGCCAACTCAACAATGCGGCCCGCATACATCACGGCAACCCGGTCGCAGGCGCGGGCGACAACGCCCAGGTCATGGGTAATCAGCACCACCGCCATGCCGCGATCCCGCTGGAGACCGGCGATAAGGTCGAGAATCTGCGCCTGAACCGTCACGTCCAGGGCCGTGGTGGGTTCGTCCGCGATGAGCAGCGCCGGGTTTGTGGTCAGCGCCATGGCAATCATCACGCGCTGGCGCATACCGCCGGAAAAGGCATGGGGATAAAGATCCATGCGCCGTTCGGCATCCTGGATGCCCACGGACCGGAGCGCTTCCAGCACCCGCCCCCGTGCTTTCTGACGCGAAAGGCCTTCATGGACCGTCAGTGGTTCCGCCACCTGCGCCGAAACGGTCATGTATGGATTCAGCGCGGTCATGGGGTCCTGAAACACCATGGCAATACGCCGCCCGCGCAGCCGTCGCAGTTTCCGGGGGGGTATTTGGAGCAAATCGCATCCCTCGAAGAGTGCCTGTCCCCCCTCAATGCGGCCCGGCGGTGAGGGGACCAGTCCGAGCAGGGAATAGAACGTGACCGACTTGCCGCTGCCGGATTCGCCTACGACCCCAAGCATTTCGCCTGCTTCCAGCGTGACCGACACCCCGTCCACCGCGCGCACCACACCCTCGCGCGTGTGAAACCATGTCCGCAAACCAATTACATCCAGCAGTGCCATTCGGTCTCTCTTGTCATTCTTCCCGCCGCATCCTACCCGCCTGCGGGCGGTCCGTGCAAGGACCGGAAAGGAGGAGCGGGCGCGGCGCGGCCCCGCGTCCGGGCCTGTCCCGGGCGGGGCCATGGGTTTGACCCGAAAGGGCATGGTGCGCTAATGTTCGGAGGCTGGTAGAGGCCCGGGGGCAGACAGAGGACGCGAACGGCCGCAAACCCGCTTACAGGAGCAGCCATGAACGATTTGTACAAGAGCGCGGCACACGCGCTGGTCAAGAACCTCTGGTTAATCGTCGTTGTCACGATCCTGGCCGGAATATTCGCGGTGGGCAAGGAGTTGCTCTTTCCGGTCCCCTACACTGCGGACACGATGCTGCTGGTGACGGGGCTGGACCGGGCGGAAAAGACCGACGCCGAAACGCGCGGCACGGAAAGAATGATGCCTTCGCCGTTGAGCCCCAAGGCCTACGAAACCCTGCTGACGAGTTCATCCGTGCTGGGCAAGGTTCTGGACACGCTGAAAAAGGACAAAGCCTTTGGCGATGACACGCCGCCGGAACTTCAGGATTTTCGGACAAACCTGAATGTGATGGTCGATGTTGTCGATGAGACAAGCCGCCCGGTGAACTATTCACCCCTTATCCGGCTGACCGCGCTGGGGCAAACCGCGGAACTGGCGAAGAAGATTGTGGACGTGTGGGCGGAGGTGGCCACGTTGCAGGCGCAGCACGCCGCGGCGATGCGGGTGGGCGCGCCCGCATTCATGCTGGGACGCGAGAAGGGCGAGTTCAAGACGGAACTTGAAACCGCCTGGGAGGAGATGCGCAAGGAAACGGGGGCGTGGAATCTGGAAGTGCTCAAGGTGGACCTTGACGCGCGCACGGAGCTCATCAACACGCTGCTGGAAAAGCGCAGGGGCACAGAGCGCCAGTTCGAGGTGGCCAAGTCAAAGCTGGAATTGGTGCGCGGCGACATCACGGCGATGCTGCGGGGTTCACAAGAGAAGTTTTCGGGCGAGTCGGGCGATTTGCGCGAAAAACTGAAAGCGGAAATATCGCTTGCCAACGTGGACCTAATCGACCAGGAGATGGACAAGCAACTCGTCCGGCAGGTGCGCCTGGCCGAGGATCAGGCGGAGATTGAGCGCCAGCTCAGGGGGGAACAGGAGAGCCTGATCGCCATCCGGAAGTCCCTTGAAACCGAAAAACCCATGATCGAGCTGGGGCATGCCCCCAGTGAGGCCGCTTACTGGATCGTGGGCGGCGCAAACGGCAAAGCCCTTTCCGACCTGAAGGAGAAGGTGATGGTGACGCAGGAGGTAAACCCGGTCTATCTGGAATTGAAGAAGAACGAGAACAACGCGCTGGCCGGCATCAGCCAGAGAACGGCCCAGTTGGAATCGATCAAGGCGCAGGGCGCGGCGTTGGGCGAGCAGATTGCCGCACTGAATGAAAAGTACGGCCCGCACAAGATGAATCAGACGCAGTTGACCAATGACCTTGCCGTCACGGAGAAGGTGTACGGAATGCTTGGCGGCGAGGAGGAGATTTCGGTGTTCGGCCTGGAACGGTCCACGATGCTGGAGGTGAAGGGCGGCGAAGTGGAACTCGCGGCGATTGACCGGCAGGTCGCCGAACTCAAAGCGGAGCAGGACGGGCTCAAGCAGTCGCTTGCCGAGCACACCATGATACAGACCCGGCTCAGGACGCAAACGAACGTGGCGGAGAAGATTTTCAACGACGTGGCCGCGACCGAGTCGTTTATGTCGGCGGCCCACGGGGTCGCCCGGGGCGAGACCGGGCAGGACAAGCCGGTCGGACTGAACCGCGTCACCACGGACACCTACGCCACCGAGGACAAGGGCCTTCTGGGCCGCAAGGGACGCGTGCTGTTCACCACAGCCCTGGCCTTCCTGCTCACCTGCGGATTCGCCTATCTCAAGGATGACGGCGTGCCGCGGCTGCGCAAATGGGTTGTCGAACTGAACTAGGCTGCGCGTTCGCAAAGGAGTTGTCATGCTCAGGGTTGGACTGATTGGATACGGCTACTGGGGGCCGAATCTTGCGCGGAACATCAACGCCCATGAGGGCTGCGAACTGGTGCGCGTGGCGGACACCCTGGAAAACCGCCGCAAACTTGTGCGAAAGACCTATCCCGCCGTGGACCTGGTCGGGGACGCGGAGCGGGTGACGCATGCGGACGACATTGATCTCGTTGTCGTGGCCACACCCGTATTCACGCATTTTGCCCTGGCTCGCGAGGCGCTGCTGCACAACAAGCACGTCTGGGTGGAGAAGCCCATGACCTCCAATTCCGCCCAGGCGCGGGAGTTGGTCGATCTCGCCGAAAGCCGCGGCTTGCAGCTTGTGGTGGACCACACGTTCCTGTTCACCGGCGCTGTCCGCAAGATGAAGGAACTGGTCGATTCGGGCGAACTGGGCGACATCTATTATTACGATTCTGTGCGCATCAACCTGGGTCTGTTCCAGCATGACATCAATGTGATTTGGGACCTTGCGCCGCATGACTTCTCCGTCATGGACCACCTGCTCGGACCGACGGCCCGGGCAATTTCCGCGCACGGCTCGGGCCATTTCGGCACGGGGCTGGAAGACGTGGCCTACCTGATCGTGTACTACGACAACAACGTGATGGCGCACCTGCATCTGAACTGGCTTTCCCCCGTGAAGATTCGCCGCACGCTCATCGGCGGTTCGAAGAAGATGCTGCTCTGGGACGACCTCAACATGGAGGAGCGCATCAAAATATACGACAAGGGCATGGAAGTAACCACGAAAGAAGGGCTGTACCAGGTGCTGGCAACGCCGCGCCACGGTGAAGTGCATGCGCCCGTTGTGCCCGGAACAGAGGCGCTGCACGCCGAACTGGACTATTTTGTGAACTGTCTGGAATCCGGCGAACGCCCCTTCAACGACGGCGCGGCCGGCGCGCGCATGGTGCGGCTTCTGGAGGCGACGGACAAGTCGCTGCGGAACCAGGGCCGCGCCGTGGAACTGGGCTAACCCGCGCCCCGCGCGGCAAGGAGTCTCATGGAAAGCCACAACCGCATCGCACCCGACGTGGTGCTGGGCGTGGGGGTGCGCCTGGCCTGCTTCATCAATGCCTACGGTTGCCGTGTTGGCGACCGCACCAAGGTGGGTTCTTTTGTCGAGATTCAGAAAGGTGTGTCCGTGGGCGCCGACTGCAAAATCTCGAGCCACACGTTTTTGTGCGAAGGCGTGACGGTCGAGGACGGTGTCTTTGTCGGGCACAACGTCACTTTCACCAACGACCGCTTTCCCCGCGCGGTCAACGCCGACGGTTCACTGCAAACCGAAGCCGACTGGCGGGTGGTGCCCACTCTTGTGCGCCGCCGCGCGTCCATCGGCTCTTCGGTAACGGTGATCTGCGGCGTGGAAATCGGCGAGAACGCGATGATTGGGGCCGGCAGCGTGGTGACCAAGTCGGTCCCCGCCGGTGAGCTGTGGGCGGGCAATCCGGCCCGTTTCATTCGAAAACTCAACCCCGGG
>CAZOMH010000249.1:0-6370 GCA_964580415.1 uncultured Nitrospirales bacterium | reverse complement strand
ACTGGCCTCTGCGCCGCTGGCAGGGGCCTTGGGCACGCTTCCGGCCTGCTCGAACAAGGTGCAGCCCAATATTCTAATTCTTATGGTCGATCAAATGCAGACGCCGCCGGAGGGCTACAGAAACGGTGAGGGCGCCGCTCCGGGACTGAAGGAGGTTCTTGGATTTCACCCCCTTTCCTCCGGCAATGACTACGCCAAGTATTTCCAGGGGCTGATGCGGTTGCGAAAAAACGCGGTCGTCATGCGCAAACACTACACCGCCTCGGCGGCATGCGTGCCGAGCAGGGCGAGCATCATGACCGGCCAGTACCCAAGCGTTACCGGCGTCACCCAGACGGACGGGAACTACAAATCCGCCCACGATGTGCCGTTTCTCGATCCCGCTGGCATTCCGACCATTGGCGACTGGTTCCGTGCCGCCGGGTACTCCACCCACTATTTCGGAAAATGGCACGTGTCCGAACCAGACGACACGGACTATCTCGAGCCCTGGGGCTTTGCCGACTGGGAACAGTCCTATCCCGAGGCCCACGGCGGCTCGGCCAGCAATCTGGGCGCCTATCGCGACGTTGAATTCACCCACGCAGTGGAGAGTTTCTTTGCGGGAAAGAGCTCCGGCGCGTCCGCCGAGCCCTGGCTTGCCGTCGGTTCTCTCGTGAACCCGCATGACATCAGCGCCTATCCCATCAACTGGCAAACCCCTCCCGTGCCCGGTCAGGCGCCCACCGGCACGGGCGTGGTCGACTGGGAAAACTATCCGCCGCCCATTGGCATCCCGCCCCAGGGCGCCGTCAGCCATCTGGGCGGCATCAGAGAGGAGAACCTCGTTGACTTAAACCCGGACGGCTTCCCGCAGGACAACAGCGCGCTGCCGCGCACCTACGGCGAGACACTTCACGACAAGCCGCGCTGCCAGAAGGACTATTCCCTCAAGTGGGGGCTGGCGATGGAGTCCAACGCCGATTACGGCCTTCAGGGCACGCCGTTCAAATCACCCCAGCCCTTCCAGCTTCAGGGTGGACAGGCCGAGGCGTGGTCCCTGGGCTACAACCAGTTCTATTTCTACTGCCAGTACCTTGCGGACCTGCAACTGCGCAAGATTCTGCAGGCGCTGGACAACAGTGGACTGGCCGAAAACACCATCGTGGTTTTCCTGTCCGACCATGGCGAAATGGCCGGAGCCCACGGCGGCATGATTCAGAAATGGCACAACGCCTATGAAGAGGCGGTGCGGGTGCCCATGGTCATTTCCTCGCCCCTGGTCAACGAGAACGAGGACGAAATCCGCGAGATTTGTCAGCCGACCAGTTCCATCGATCTGGCGCCGACCCTGCTGGGCCTGGCCGGACTGTGCGAGTGCTCGGTGCGGCGCACCATGGAAGAAAACGGCATCACAGCGGTGAAGTCCTTGGCCGGTGCAGACCTGTCGGGGCATGTGCGGGGGTGGTGCCGGGACCGCATAAAAGGGCCGGACGGACTGCCGCGTCCCGGCGTTTTCTTCATGACAAACGATATGATTACGGAAAAGGGGGGCAATCCGGACGATCCCAAACCGGCCCAGTATGAGGCCTTTCTTGCCAACGTTGATGCCCGGATACAGGAGGGCTACGATCTGGCCGACGGAACGGTCTGCCAGCCCAACAACGTGCGGGCGCTATGCACGGGCGACTGGAAGATTGTGCATTATGTTGATCCCAACGGCGTCGAGACCGATGAATGGGAGTTGTACTGTCTGGAGACGGACCCTGTTGAGGAAACGAATTTGGTTGACTTCTCGACCGGCCTGCTGCGCGAGGATGTTGACGTGCCGGGCATGACGCGGCATGAATTGGAACACAAACACAGGCATTTGAAAGAAGAACTCGCCCGGCAGGAGGCTGATATTATCGGCACAACGGCCTGATTCAGCCGGTCAAGGCTTTTCGAACGCTGACCCGCGTCAAATGGCATGCAACCGGTGTTTGCACCCGAATACCCGGGGCGTTGTATCGTGCCGATCATTTTCCTGGCGCAGTTTTGGCCTTGTCCGGTGCGTTGTCGGCCGGGGGCGACGCCTGCGGTGGCAGTTCCTGTGTGTTCAAGACTTTGAAGAGGGCCGGAACCTCGACCAAGACCCCCGGCTTTTTCAAGCAGCTCTTCAGGAAAGAGCGGACGTGTTTTGTGCTGTCCGTTAGATAAATCCAGCCCTTGCTGCTCCCGGCATACTGTTTTAGATGGGCCATGGCCGAAGGCCGATCTGCCAGGCGCTTGTCAAACCACTCGGGGTCGGGAAGCGAGAGCTTTAATGTAGTGTCGCCGAGCTCCAGTTTCGCGAAGAGATGCACGGACATGCCCGAGGGGGCGTCTGCATCTTCTTCCGATTCCAAGCGGTACAGGTCGGCAAACAGGGCGTTGCCGATTTTGGTCAGATGGACGCAGACCGTTGTTATTACTCCATCCGTTTCCCGGTACTTCAGTTCATATGCGCGTTGGGCCGCCGGGGCAACAACCAAGACAATCTCTCTTTCCCGTCCGTCCAAGTGCCCGTGAGGGCAGGCACGGATTCTAGGCTGTCGGGCGTGTAAATGGGTTCACCGAACCCACCCCGGAACAACCGGCCAATGCGCCGCCCGGCAGTACGAAAACAGCCATTCTCGCCGTTGCATGTCTCCGTTCCACGGTTTTCCCGCACCTGTTCGCGGCGCATATGCACTGTCCGCGGCCACTCTGCACCCGGCGCCTTTGACACGCAAGCGGCGGCAAGACTGGGGCGCGCGCATCCCTTGTTAAATGATGCGGGGCGGATGTAGAATTCGCTGCCCCCGCACGGGGGGCGTGTTTCGCAAATATTCAAGGAGTACGGATATGACGCTGGGTCCTCTCGCACTGACCTTATTGCCGATAGCAGTTATTCTGGTTATGCTCGTTGTGTTCAAGAAACCCGCGGACATCAGCGGCATCGTCGGATGGATTACCATTGCCATTATCTGCTGCCTTTTCTTCAAGACCTCCGTCGAAGTGATCGTGCGTTCCACCGCCGCGGGATTCATCCGTTCATTTTCAGTTTCCCTGATTGTCGCGGCTTCGCTGCTGCAGATGGCGTTCATGGAACGAACCGGCGCGTTGAAGCGCGTGATTATCTTCATCAAGACCATCGCTTCCGAGAACCGCGCCGTGCAGATTATGATTATCAACATCGGCTTCGGCACTTTGATGGTGGCCGTGGGAGCCACGCCAGTCTCGATCCTCCCCCCCATCCTGGTGGCAATGGGATACTCGACCTATGTGGCGATCGCCCTTCCCGCCATCGGCTACGATTCCCTTTGCACCTATGCGCTCCTCGGCGCCCCCATCGTCGCGTTTGTGGATATAGCGAACAGTTTTCTTGGCAAGGGAAATGAAATCAGCCTCCACCAGGCGGGCATGGTGTTTTTCATGTTCCTTCCCGTTGTCTCCTCCATGATCGGCTTCTGCATGCTCTGGATCGTGGGCCGCTGGCAGGGGCTGAAGGAGGGATGGCTTCCCTGCCTTATTACCGGTGCGGTTATCGGGGTCGTTTCCTTCTTCTCCAACCGCTATGACAATCTCGTCGTGCTGACGGGGATTCTTTGCGGAATTGCGGTCATTGTCGTGATGGCGGTCTACCTGAAACTGCGCGGGGGCACACTTATCGACAAAAGCCGCCTGAGCGGGGACGAACTCGCATACGAGAAAGAATATTCCCTGTTGAAGGCGCTGACTCCGTGGCTGCTGCTTATCGGGATTATCCTTGCGCTGAACCTGCCGCAGAACATATTCAACTACCTTTACCGCACGCTTAAGCTGCCCATTTCCGGGCTTTGCGCCGACGGCAAACCGCTGGACACGCGCGCATTGTGGCAGGCCTATACCTGGATATTCGCAAGCACCTTCCTTTCCGCCATCTTCCTGCGCCCCACCGGAAAACAAGTGAAAGAGACCTTTACGGTCTGGTTCAAGCGCGCCCCCCGTCCGGTTTTTTCGGCGGCAATCTTTTTCGCCATAGGCGAAGTCATGAATATGTCCGGCTATGACATGGCGGCCGGCAATTTCGCCGCCCCCAGCATGGTGAAGGTTCTTGCCGACACCTCGGCGCAGGTCTTCCACAACGCCTACGGCGCGGTGGTCGCCTTTATCGGTCTTTTCGGCGGATTTATCACAGGCAGCGAGGCATCGACCGTTGCCATGTTCGGAAAGTACACCCTCACCACGGCAAAGAACCTGGACCTGCCCGTCACCGGCCTCCTCATTCTGACGGCGGGACTCGCGTTTGGCGGAGGGCTTGCCAGTGTTATCTCCCCCGCCAAACTGCAAAATGCCGCCGCTTCCATCGACAAGCTCGGTGAAGAAACCAAAGTCATCCGCATCGCGCTTGTATTCTCCCTTCTGCTGACGACCGTGACATCCCTGTTTGTGCTTGTGTTCATGGCCGCAAAAGGGCTTCTGTAGGGGTCTGGCCAAAGCAGCGATTCACGCACATACGGTTGCGGTGCCGGAGAGTTCGTCTGGCGGGTTTTGCGCCCACCCTGTCCATAGGGGGCATTCAGGCGGGTTCCCCCGTCTGCTCCCCAAGAATTGTCCTGACAGTCCCCGCCGCTGAACCGGGCCGGGATCATGCGCGCGACCGTGCGTTTTACGACGTATGCGTCCAATAGAGCAGCGCGACACACGAGGCCATCCACAGCGCGACAGTGGCGAGGGTGGGCCAGTCGCGGATGAGCAGCGCGCTGGGGTCGCCGCCGTGGTGGGTTTCACGGATGAGCCAAAGATAGCGGGCGAGCCCGTAGAAGACGAAGGGCAGGGTCATGTAGAGTTTGTCGGTGTGGACACGGTCAACGACTTCGGGGGAGCAGGTGTATATGGTGTAGGTGATGAGCGCGCCGCCGGCGACGAGCAGCAGCAACTGGTCGATGAAGGCGGTGTCGTAGCGGTCAAGCACGGCGCGGTGGGCGCCGGCCTGTTCGTCGAGCAGGGCGATCTCGGTGCGGCGTTTGCCGAGCGAGAGGAGCAGTGCAAGGAAGAGGGTGCATACCATCAGCCAGTTGGAGAAGACCACGTTGATGGCGACCGCGCCGGCCATGGCGCGGATGACGAAACCCAGCGCGACGGCGATGACATCGACCAGAAACACGTGCTTGAGGAGCAGTGTGTAGGAGGCGGTGAGCGCAAGATAGCCGCAAAGCGGAACCAGGAATCCGGGGCGCACGCGCCAGCCGACGGCGGCCGCGGCCGCGAACAGAAGCAGGGCCAGCACAGCCGCAAAGGGCACGGAAATCTCGCCGGCGGGCAGGGGGCGGCGGCGCTTGGTGGGATGGCCCCGATCCTGTTCAAGATCGCGGATGTCGTTGAAGATGTAGGTGCCGCTGGATGCGAGGCAGAAGGCGGCCAGTGCGGCAAAGGCGCGCAGCACCTCGCCGGGCCGGTCCATTTCCTGGGCGAAGACGAGCGGCATAAGCACCAGCAGGTTCTTGGGCCACTGGTAGATGCGGAACAAACGGCGCGCGATGCGGGCAATGGACAGAAGCTTGGTCATGGGTGCGGTCCCGCGACAGTCACAGGCTGAGCCGTTTGAAAACGACGGCGGGGATGTGGCCGATGACGAGCATGATCCACCGCCAGTAGCCGGGCACATAGACCACGCCGCGGCGTTTGAGGATGGCGCGCACGGCGATGGCGGCGGCGCGTTCCGGGTCGGTCACCAGCGGCGCGGGCATGTCAAGGCCCCAGGTCATCTTGGTGTCGAGGAAACCGGGCTTGATGGTGGTCACCGAAACATTGCGCCCGTGCAGCCGGTTTTGCAGGCCGCCGAGAAGCACGTTGAGCGCGGCTTTGGCCGCGCCATAGTGGTAGTTGCTTTTGCGGCCGCGGTCGCCGGCCACGGAGGACACGGCGGCGATGAACCCGTTGCCGCGGGCCTCAAACAGCGCCGCAAAACGCTCGATCACCGACATGGCCCCGGTGTAGTTCGTTTCAAGGCAGCGGTTCGCGACGGCAAAGTCCTCCTGTGCATCGTCCTGCACGGGCAGCACACCAAAGCAGACCACGACGCCGTCGGGCGGCGCGCCGAGGGCCGCGGTACACTGGGCGACAAAGCCGGCATGGGATTCATAGTCGAGCGCGTCAAAATGGACCACGTGGCAGGGCCGCGCATACCGCACGCGCAAATCCTGGGCGATCACGCCCAGTTCCGCTGTGTCCCGTCCGGCGAGCACAAGCGCATGGTCCCGCGCGGCGAAGCGTGCCGCCATGGCGCGGGCCAGCGTGGAGGTCGCGCCGACAATCACCACCGATTCCAGGGAGCCGGGCGCCGCATTAGACATCTTGAGTCTCCCGTGCGGGCAGGCCGATGCCGGTGCGCCGCGCCAAATCGGAG
>CAZOMH010000248.1:0-6449 GCA_964580415.1 uncultured Nitrospirales bacterium | reverse complement strand
CCCGCGTGCGGGTACGACTGTTCGGAGTAACTGGTGAGATATCCGGGTTAACAGTCTGTCGGACTTTGGCCAATTTTGCCGAAAAATCCTACATTCTGGTTGGTCGCAGTTGTTGATGATGTCACACGAGGCTACTTGCTGAAGATCCTCGAGCAAAACAAGACGAATAGCTGCGCAAACAGCGGCACGTTGAAGGCCATTTTCTGAACCGTGTTCACCGGGTTACATCCGTGTAGGAAAAAATCCAAAGTCCGACAGACTGTTAAGCCGGTCCAGTAAGTACCCTGGTGTTTCGCCGGCCGACAGAGGGCATTGCGTGGCAATCGCGCAGGCCTCCGCCCTCTGCTCGGGGAGACGGACTGCTGACCCTGCCTGCACTCAAACGGAACAGATCGCGGGCAGGGAATGTGCCCGGTGAGATCAACCCGCCGCCCTTCCAGTATTTGAAAGAGCGGCTTTGCCGTGTCCATAGCCCGCCCAAACAATGCTTCTCGTGCATCCGCAACCTCCTGCCGAATTGTCTGCCCTTGTGTAATGGGGATCACTGATGCCTTATTCTTTCCCGTAAATGGCGAAGGAACTGGAGAACGGGCTTTACGCCACCGACGCCGCATCGCCCAGCGCAATTTTCATTTCCAGTACTGACCCTGTTTGGAGTACCGTGTCGGATTTTGCGGCAAGCGTGATGCGCCCCGTCTCAACCCGCTTGTCCGCCACAAACGGCTTGCCGTCCAGCGTGGACTGCACGGACCCCGCCAGCTTGCCCACGGGCACGCCCAGGGAGAGTTCCTGGAGTCGTAATGAACCGCGCACCACCTTGATCCGGTTGACCTGGTGCCCGCTCTCGCGTTTCTGTTCGAACACGACCCAGCCTTGGGCCGTTGTGAACAGGGCGCGGAAGTCGTCGGCGTTGATCTTCGGGTCGAAGCCGAGACGGCCCTCGGGTCCGTGGTGGCTGAACCCCGCCAGTGAAAGGTAAACTCCCCAGCTTGCCATGGCACGGGCATAATGGTCGCCGCACTCCACCTCATTGTAGGGGTTGGCAAGCGCGGGCTGGTACCGGTCATGCACGGCGCGGCAGATGGCCATGGCCTCGTCGGTCATGCCCTCGGCGGCCATGTGCCCGGCGACCTGGTACTCGATGCCGGTCCACACCTCCTCGCGGTAGAGCACGCCCTCTTTGAGGTGTTCGCTCTTGGGCCAGGTGCAGGTGAACAGGCCTGCATGGCCGGGCGTGATGAACCAGCGCTGCGGCGGGTATTTCTCGTTGAAGGGCGCCACATCGGGTGCCCAGTTGTAGCGCCACACGGACCACAGCGCCTGCTTCACCTTTTCCGGGTCATAAATGTAGCCCAGGCCCAGCTGGTGCGCCCATCCCTGGCCAAACAACTGGTCGGCCAGGCATCCCGTGCCGTACTGGGCCTTGGGATGTTCTTTCAGGTCCACATCCTGGATGAAGTATTCGCCGTTCCAGAGACGGGTTTCGGAGGCGGCGCGGCCCTTCTCGAATATCTCGCGCGCCTTCTTCGCAAACTTGACGTCCCCCGTCTCTTTGGCCATTTCCTCGGCGGCGCGCAGCGCGGCGAGGTACAGGCTTCCCACAAACGTGTTTGGACCGTAAAAATCGATGTCGTAGGTGTTGGGCTGCTTGCCCTCAATCAGCCCGTCATCGTTCTCGTCCTGCTGGACAAGATACTGGAGCGCGTGCTTGATGCGGGGCCAGTTGCGCTGGAGAAATTCGGCGTCACCGGACATGAGATGCTCGCGGTAGGCCTTCAGCACCGTGCCGCACTGCCCGTCTGCGGCATAGGCGTCGTTGCTGCGGAAACCGACCAGCCCCGTCTCGGGATCAAACCCGCCGCCGTCGGCCTTGTCGCGAAAGTCCTGCATCTCGCGGACACGCCGTGTCAGGTCGGGAAACAGGCGCGCCTCCGCGTGGGAGTAGTTCCACACATGGGTGCAGGTGCCCTCGCAGCAGGTCACTCCCTCGTAGGCATAGAAACGCCCGTCGGCCCACCACTGGCAGGTGCCGGTGGCCAGCGTGGACACGGTGGAATGCAGCCGGTCCAGCAGCCAGTAGGGCAGTGTGGAATTGTAAAAGGTGTCGCGCCACAGGCGCGTCTCGTCGGTCAGCCGCGCATGGTTGTCAAGCAGATGCCCGGCCACGGCCTGGGCGTCGGCAAAGCGCGTCGCATAGTACTGGCCGTGCGCCTGGTTGGGGAAATGCCACGCCAGCGCAAAAACAAAGGTGGCCTTTTCGCCGGGTTTGAGCGTCGCGGGCGCCGCCGCCAGCAGGCCCGTGCGCTGTTCGCCGATTTCGTATTCCGCGTCGGACGTCACCGGTGTGCCGCCGGGCAGTCCGCCCGGGTCGGCCGCGGCAGTCCACACGCCCCCGCGCTCCGCGTCGCCCATGAAGGCCAGGCTCATGGTTCCGAAATCGGGCATGCGGCCCAGCGGTGCCGCCTCGCCGTCGTGCGGCCGGTCGGCAAACTCGATGTGGTCCACGTTGATATGGCCCCAGCCTTCCGCCGCATCATCGACAATCTCGATATGCGCCTCGCGTCCCTCCAGTTTGACCACGTTCCAGTGCCGCCAGCGCAGGTGTTCCTGGTTGGGTCCGGTCGTTGTGCGCTCCACCCTGCCGTCCACGACAAGGTTGATGCAGGTCCGCTCCTTGTATCCCCCGCCGCCGATGAGGAAATTGATGAAGCGCCGGTCAATGGTGAAGACCGGCGAAACAAGTTTGCCCTTGGGCACGTCGCCGCCCGTGAAACTGTTCGCCAACCCTTCGCCGGAGAAACCCTCAACCGGCTGCTGGCCCGGCAAAGCGCCATGGGCCGGTTTCTTGCCGAAGGCTTCGCCCTCGGTCTTCCAGTCGCCGTAGTTGTCTCCCTCAAAATCGGCAAACAGGACCCGTTCGCGCCCGGTATCCCCCGTGTCGGCCGTCTCCTGTTCGGCCGACTGCGTGGCCGTCATATTCATCCAGGCGCGGCCGTTCCCCTGGCCGAAACGGATACCGCGCTGCGCGTGGAACACGCCGCCGTTGCGGTAAGCCACGCCGTTTTCCAGCAACCCGGCAACAGACACCTCCTGCTGCGCCTTGGACACATTTTTCACGGTGTAATGGAACAGGGTCGCCGGGTAGGAGGAGTTTTCCGCGTCCAGCGGGATAAAGGGAGAAAAGGCCTCCAGTTCCACCTTTACCGGCGCGGCCGGGTCGGCATAGCTGACCTGCGCGACGGGGTATTCACCCTTGAACACCACCTGCGCGAAACCGTCTTTGTCCAGCACGCGCCGCGCGGGCGCGTCCTTGCCCGGCCTGGTCAGCACGACGAAACGCTGGTAACAGGGCTTCTTGTGCATACGGCGCTCGTAAGTCGATCCGGTGCCGCCGATCCACATGGACTCGGCATCATTAAAAACCTGCCAGCAACCCAGCGTGCCGTCACCGGTGAGATACATCTGGCCGCTGCCGATGCCGCCGCAGGGCATGCCGATGGACTCCAGGTCGGCACCGCGATAGACCTCCTTCTCCCCGCGTGCATAGAGGCCGCGCACCCACTCGGACGTGAGTTTCTTGTCGCCCGGCACCGGAAACCCCGGCGTGTCCGGTGCGTCAAAGGGGCCAGCCATTGCGATCAACGGCCGACCGACCGAAGTGGCCAGCAGGCCCAACCCCGCCACCTGCATAAACCGGCGGCGGTCCAGCTTGTTGCCGCCGCACTTGCCGCCACAGCCGCAGACGCCGTTTTGATTCGCCCGACCGTTGGAATTGCCCGCGTCCGTCATGTTCAGTCTCCTCCGCGGCGCAACCCGCGCCGGTGGGCCATTTTTGCATGCGGACGCGGGTGGGCGCAAAAGTGAAAAACCGGAAGACGGGCAGACAGGAATGTCTGCCACACATTGGCGCGCCCGGGCGGCGAAATGCTATTCTTTAACCCTCGGTTCCTTCAGCCATTACACCCATTGGGAGTGTTGTAATCATCATGAGCACGATTCGTTGCCGCATTGCCCCGTCACCTTCGGGTTTTCTCCATATCGGCACGGCCAAAATGGCCCTGTTCAACTGGCTCTTTGCGCGCAGCCAGGGCGGCACTTTTGTGCTGCGCCTGGAAGACACCGACGCGGAACGCACCGAGGAAGAGTTCGTTGACGCGATGTGCGAGGGGTTCAAGTGGCTCGGCATCGACTGGGACGAGGGTCCACCCTTCGGCGATGAGCCGGAAAAGGGCGCGCTGGGCCCCTACCGCCAGTCGCAGCGCCGTAAACTGCACCACAACGAGGGCATGCGCCTGGTGGCCGAGGGCAAGGCGTACCGCTGTTTTTGCACCAAGGAGGAACTGGACGCGGACCGTGCGCTGGCCGATGCGGAGAAACGGCCCTTCCGCTACAGCCGCAAGTGCCGCGACCTGACGCCGGAAGAGATAGCCGCCAAGGGCGACACGCCGTTTGTGGTGCGGTTTCGCGTGCCGGACGGCGAGACGGTGGTCGATGACCTCGTGCAGGGGCCGGTCAAGTTCAACAACAAGGAATTTGACGACTTTATCCTGCTCAAGCCGAACGGCGATCCCATCTTCCACCTGGCGGTGGTGGTGGACGACGGCCTGATGCAGATCACCCATGTCATCCGCGGCGACGACCATCTGACCAACGCGCCGCGGCACATCATGCTCTTCAACGCGCTCGGCTATACCCTGCCGGCTTTCGCGCACCTGCCGATGGTGCTTGACGAGGCGGGCAAGAAGTTCAGCAAGCGCATGCACGGTGCCAACGTGCTCGACTGGCGCGATGGGGGCTACCTGCCGGAGACGCTGATCAATTACGTGGTTATGCTCGGCTGGACCTCGGAGGAGGAGGGCCGCGAGTTCTTCACGCTGGAGGACTTGAAGCACCTGTTCAACATCAACCGGCTCAACAAGTCGGCGGCGCGCTTTGACCGAAAGAAACTGGACTGGCTGAACGGCCAGCACATCCGCATGCTCACGCCGGAGAACCTGCGCGACCGGCTGCTGCCCATTCTCGCGGCAAAGGGTATCGACACGTCGGGAAAATCGCAGGACTGGCTGACCCGGATGGCGGCGATCTGCCAGGAAAAGATTCCGACGCTGAACAACATCATCGACTACGTCGATTTCTTCTTCAACGAGGTGGACGCCTATGACCCGAAGGCGGAAAACAAGTATTTTCGCCAGCCCGACTCGAAGGCGTGGCTGGAAGCCGATATCCGCATGATGTCCTCTGCGGAAGCATGGACCCATGACGCGCTCAAGGCCGCGTTTGAGAAGGAGGTCGAGGCCACCGGCGTGAAACTGGGCAGCCTGGTGAACGCGGCCCGTCTGGCGCTGACGGGCAAACCCGTGGGCCCGG
Organism: uncultured Nitrospirales bacterium; assembly: GCA_964580415.1. GTDB lineage: Bacteria > Hydrogenedentota > Hydrogenedentia > Hydrogenedentales > CAITNO01 > CAITNO01. Next base: position 1,082 of record CAZOMH010000248.1, on the reverse strand, counting down.
GCCTCTTCGAACTGGCCGAACTGATGGGCAAAGAAACGGCACTGGCGCGTATGAACAAAGCGCTGGAGTATGTGAAGACACTTTCCTGAGTTGTAGCCACAAAGAGCACAGAAAGCACAAAAGGGAAAAGGAGCTTTTCGGGCATGAGCAAGGTAATCATCGGCGTCGATTTGGGCGGGACCTTTGTGAAGACCGCCATCGTCTCCACGGAAAAGAAGATCATCGCGAAAGCGTCGCGGCCGTCCGATGCGGACGGCGGCCCCAAGGCGGTAATGGACGCCATGGAGGCGAGTGTGCGCGACCTGCTGGAGTCAAATGGTCTCGGAATGGAGAGCGTGCTTGCCGCCGGTTTCGGCGCGCCCGGACCGATGAACTGGCAGACCGGCATTGTCTACAGCCCGCCCAACCTCCCCGGCTGGAAAAACGTGCCGCTCGCCGCCGAAATGACCAAGCGGATGGGCATGCCCTGCTATGTGGACAATGACGCCAATGTGGCCTGCTACGGCGAGTACTGGCTGGGCGCGGGACAGGGCGCCGAATCGGTCGTGGTGTTCACGCTGGGCACCGGCGTCGGCGGCGGCATCGTCGTCTTCGGACGGCTGCTGCGCGGCATCGACGGCACGGCGGCCGAACTGGGCCACCTCAAGGTCATGCGCGACGGACGCCCCTGCGGCTGCGGGGCCAAGGGCTGCCTCGAATCCTACGCATCCGTCACCGGCATGGTGCGCACCGCCACGGAGAAATGGGCGGAGGCCGACACGGTCCTCAAGACCATGACGGGCGGCGACCCGGAAAACTTGAACGGCAAAATCATTTACGAAGCGGCCGCCGCGGGCGATCCCTATGCCGCATGGGTGTTCGACGAAACCGCCACGTGGATCGGGATTGGTTCGGCCAGTATGGTAAACATGCTTAACCCCGAGCGCATCATCCTGTGCGGCGGCATGATTGCCGCGGGCGACATGCTTTTCAACAAAGTGCGCGAGGTGGTGAAGGCCAATGCCTTCGAGGTGCCCGCAAAACGCTGCGAGATTCTGCCCGCCGGCCTCGGCGGCGATTCGGGCGTCATCGGCTGCGCGGGG
>CAZOMH010000247.1:0-6469 GCA_964580415.1 uncultured Nitrospirales bacterium | reverse complement strand
GAACAGAGCTGTCGGATCGCATGCTCGATTACGTGCGCGTCCTCAACGGCGGCGACGGTTACCAGTGCGACCACGCCGCATGGTCCGGCGCGCGTTTTCTAAAAAGGGATGCGGCGGACGTGAATTTCTGATAGAATAAAGTGTAACCATTACTGTTCAGAGGGTGCGCGGGTAATGGGCACAGAGGACACAATACGGCAGGATGCCGAACTGAAGCGGCTGGAACTGCTCCTTGGCCTTGTCACCAAGGAGGATGTTGTCGTGTGGGCGGATGAAGTAATCGACCGCGTCGAATCGCCGCCTGTTCTGATATACGACGTGCTGCTCTCCGGATACCGGACCGACAAGGAACTTGCGGCCCTGCTCAGAAAATTGGCGGGCAGGACAACGGGGCCGGAACCGCATGCGACAGCCTTCCGGCATCTTTCCGATTTTCTCCGGCGCGGTGTCGAATCCGGCGCGATCACTTCCGACGAGGCGGCGGCAAGGCTGTACAACGCGGCCTGCCGGACCTGCCTCTGCCTGCCCCTGGAAGTATCCCTTGCCTGCGACATGTTCGACGACGAGTTTTCCCTGATCAGACAGGGGGTTCTGGACCGGGAACCGGTGGAACAGGAACTGGTTCAGTTTCTGATTGTTTGCTCCGGGGATCAGATGTTCCGTCCGTCTTCCCGCAAAGGGACCCCGGGCACCACTGAAGACCCGGGAGGCGCATCGGCAGAAAAGCCGTGAGCATGTGCCTCCGGAGGCTCCAGCCGCGGCGGACACGATCCCGGGCCAAACGAATGCTTCACGTCCACGCGCGCAAAACATCTCCCGCGTCTCGTCTGTGCGGTGCGGATGCGGGCGACACCGTCTTCGAAAGCGCGCGGGAGATTAGCCGGTTATCGTGTACCGGCCCGTTCCGACCGCCTTGTTCCGGATGATCAGGCGTTTCTGTTCGGCCTTGTACTCCCAGTCCGTGCCTTCCGTCATGTCCATGCCGCTGCACTGGACGGATACGGGCTTCTTCTCGCAGTACACGCGCAGCAGATGCGGCTTGCCGGTGCCCTCAACCCTTATTTCCAGGGGCGCGCCCGCCTTGACCGTAACGTTCATGGTGCCGCTGTTGTCGGGGTGCTGCACGTCGAACTTGCTCTCGCCGTCCGGGTAGATGTTCAGCGTGAGCAGACCCTCCGAATCCTTGTTCCCGATTCCGGTGTAGTCGCGGCGGATGTTCATCGGGATGATGGCCCCGTCGCGCACATAGACCGGGTACTCGTCAATCGGATAATTCTTCGTAAAGGTCTTGGGGCCCTCGACAACCTCATCGTCCTTGTAGAGATAGCGCCAGCGGCCGGCAGGCAGGACCACCTGGCGGGCGTCCTTCTTTTCGTAAATCGGCGCAACGAGGAAATCATCGCCGAACAGGTACTCGTACTTGCCCTCCTTGAGCGGGCGCATCAGCACCTTGCCGCCCTTGTGGGCCGCGACGCAGTGGCTGTACATGTAGGGCACCAGTTCGGAATGCAGCCACTGGGCCTTGCGCACCAGTTCCAACTCCTGGGGAGTGCGTTTCCACATGCAGCGCTCGCCGTGGCCGCCGTTGAGGAAGAAACCGCAAAAGGTGGAGAATTGCGCCCAGCGAATATAGAGGTCGGCGGGAATGACCGCGTCGCCGTGATAGCCGGCAATGTCCGAACCCACCACGTTGTAACCCAGCTTGGCGCTGCGCAGAATGCAGTACAGGGCGCGTTCAAGTCCCTTGGTGTCATACCCCCAGGTGTGGGTGTTGTCACCCACCCAGTTCACCGGCGATGCGTCGATGGGTGCGTAACCTTCGGGATGCGACCAGGGCATGGGACTGTCGATAGACCGGCTCATGGTGACAAATTCGGGATTCTGCGTCAGACCGTGCCTGTACTCGTCCCGGTAATAATGGTCCATGTAGGTGCGGGTGGACATGAGCCCGGAAGCAGTCTTCTGGTAAAGGCAGGGCAAAGGACCCAGTTTGCCGCGGTAGAGCGTGGCGGTGCCGTCCAGTTTCCATCCGTCAATGCCCCAGTCAAACACCTGCTGCTGGAGGCCGGTCCACCATGCAACCGCTTTGGGATTCGTGTAATCCAGCCACCCTCCGCGGCCTTTCCACCATTTTTCCTGGTGGCCGCCTCCAACCAGATAGCCGTTGCGCGCCGCCTCGTTGTACCAGTCGGTCGAATCCTGGATGGCCGGATCGCTGCTCTTGCTGTTGACCATGGAAGTCATCCACAGCACAACGCGGATATTCCGATCCTGAAGTCCCTTGAAGAACTTGGCCGGTTCTGGAAACCGCTTTTCGTCCACAGTGAAATCGTTGTAGCGCAGGGTCCATGGACTGTCTATGAGCACGGTGGTTACCGGAAAGTCATGCTCCAAATAGCCGTTCAGCAACTCCAGGGTATAGTCCGCCGTGTTGTAATCGTCCTCCCAGACCCATGGTTCCAGCGCCCAGGCGGGCGTCAGTGGAATGTTCGCGTGACGCTGCGCGTTGAATGGAACGTCCCAGAAGGGAAGAAACACGTAGAAATACAGGAAGGCCGCGAGAAGGGCGACGAAAATACCGGCACCCATGAGAATGCGCTTGAACCAGAACATGTTATCTGCTGTCCTTATACGCTTGAACGAAGATGACCGAACCCCGGTATACTAACCGGGCGAGGGGCGTGTTGTCACGCAAGACCTCCTTTTGACCAGCGCCGGGGCGCGGGGGTTGTGCTCAAAGTGAACAGGAATGACAGCCATGCCAAGCATAGCCATAGTCGGCGCCTCCGCCGACCGCCGAAAATACGGGAACAAAGCCGTGCGCGCGTTCTTGAAGGGGGGTTGGACCGTGTATCCGGTCAATCCGGGGGCAAAGGAAATCGAGGGAATCCCCGCCTGCGGGCGCATTGAGGACGTTCCAACGCCCCTGGACCGCGTGTCCATGTATGTGCCGCCCCGGGTGGGGCTGACCATGCTCGGTGCCATCGCGGCAAAGAAACCCCGCGAATTCTTTCTGAACCCCGGATCGGACGGACCCGAATTGATCACCGCCGCCCGTGCCCTTGGGCTGGAACCCATCCTGGCGTGCAGCATCGTGAACATCGGCCTGCGGCCGGAAATGTTTCCCGACGCCTGACCGGATTTTGGCCCCTAATTCCCGTCGGACTTGGGCCGGAACCCGTCCTCGCTGTGGGGATCGAAGACATACCCCCCCGAATTGAACATCTGCACGACCCGCAGCAGTTCGGAAAGTTCAATACGCCAATCCTGCGGATTGTAGTCCGTGTCGTGGGGCTTGCACGTCTGCGTCCCCGGCCCGGGACGGTATCCGTCCTCACCGGTTGAATCGCAACTGTATCCGTCCGAATTGAACAGTTGCACCACCCGCAACAGTTCGCTCATGGAAATAACAAGGTCGCCGTTTGTGTCCGCACTGTAGGGGGTCCCCCCGTTCGGATCCAGCATGGCACAGGATTGCAGCGTGGAGAAATCATCAGACTCGAATTTCGCGGGCACCCCCGTTCCCGGAGACAATCCCACAATGGCGGAGTCGGTGAACAATCCCTGCCACGTAATCCGGATGGTGCCGTCAAAGAAAAGTTCCACCTGGAAGGTGTGGCCGTTTTGCTGGGCGTATATGCCGCCTGCCGCATACACGGGAACGTTGTTGTATGTGGCCACAAAGCGGTCCGTCAACTGCTGAACGAGAACCGCCCCCCGGTACGACGGCACAAGGTCGGTGAAGAATCCCGACACCCGGGGCATGGAAAAGTGGTTTGCGGCATTCGGAAAGTTCTTGGTGTCGCCCGTCACAAATGTCAGATATCCGTTGCTGCCCACAAACACCTTTCCGTACTGTGTTCCGAAAAGTTGCACCTGCTTGCCGTCCGTCAGATCGACCTGCACAAAGGAGTCGTCGCCCAGCGTGAGGGTCTGCCCGCCCGACGGGTCCACGGGAAGATTCACGATATGGTCGGCACAGATGCGGTACTGGGCCGGGTCGGTCTGCGGGGTAAAGGTCAATGAGTGGTAGGCGAGATCGACCGGACGGTTCGTTACAAACCACTCGGTGTAGAATCCGCCCACCCGTTTCGTGGCAAAGCTGTAGCATGTGCCGCCGTTGTTTTCCGTACTCTGGTTTCCGGCCGTGTCCGTTGCCGACACACTGAACTGGTAGGTGGTTTCCGAATAGAGCCCGGTCAGCGTGAAAACATGGCTGGTGCCCAAAGCATCCGAAGCGGACGCCTGCGGCGAACCGCAGTCTTTCCCGTAGGACACGACCGCGGTGGTGGCCTCATCCGTATCGAACTGTATGACCGCCTCCGTCGCGGCGGTGGACACCACCGTCACCCCGGTAATTGACGGCGCAATACAGTCGACCAGCGCGGATGCGGTCACATAGGCGGGAACCCCCGAGCCGTCGGCCGCGTCAAAATAGGTGACCGTGATGAGATCGCCGTGTGTCACATCCACCGTGCCGTTTCCCGAACTTGCCGAACCGCCCAAGACGGGCACCGTCCCCTGAAACTCACCGGGCCGGCCCGCCACTTCCGCCAGTGCGGCGACTTCCCCGTCTCCCGACGAGGTGGAAATGTCCACGGATGTGAGACCCGCCCCGGCAAGGTCGGAATCCTTGACGGTGACGCCCAGCAAATCGCCGCAGGAATAGCGGTCTTTCGAAAGCGCCACCGTGCCCGAACTGGACGGAAGCGCCGGAATATTGTCCACAAAGTTGGTTATCTTGGTGCAGTCCTCGCCTCGCCCGCCGGAGTCCGACACCACGTTGCTCATGAAACAGGTGCCCATGTTTAGGTAATCCGTCTCGCCCCGGACAAGGATGCCCTCGATGAGGCCCGTCACCTGGTTGATCACGGGGGAACCGCTGTTTCCGGCATAACTGTCAGTGTTGGCCACGAAATAGCCCGAGTCCGTGTTGGTCCGCACCGTCGTGGTGTCGCCAAACGCTATCTTCAGCGGAAGGCCGGCCGGATGCCCGATAAGCCCCACCCGCTCACCCACGCCGACCACGCCCGACCGGCGGATGCGGAATGGCTGCGCCCCCGGCGCGGTTACCGGCCGATCCAGCCGTACGATGGTGTGGTCCACCGAACCCGACCCCGTGGAGACAATCACGGTGCCCTTGTACACGTACTCCGCCGGAAAATCCAGCCGCGGCGTATTCGCATCGGTCATCTCAAAACCGAAAACGAAGTTGACGGTGTCAAAGCTGCCGGGACTGCTGATACAGTGCCCCGCCGTGGCGACCAAATCGGGTCCGACCAGAAAGCCCGTGCAAAACGGGGCCGTGGGCTGTGTTCCGAAAGGTTCCCCGGAACAGGCGGGCAAGCCAAAACGCTGGTAGGAAGAGGGTATGATGGTCCATGAACCGTCGGCATGCGCCACCATCCGCGACGTGTTAATGAGACCGCAGGTGGACGCCGCCCAAACCTGGTGATCGGGCCGGGAATCCTGATAAACGTCCACCCGGTCATCGGTCCCATAGACAACTTTCGGCGAGACATATCCGGCGGACGCACCCGGCGTTGACACATCGGGCGGTTGCCCCTGCCGCGAAACAAAACTTTCAGCCCGGCCACCCGCCGCGGCGGCCAGCGCCAACAGCGCCGAAAAGGCCCATAAAGATTTGTTGAACCTGGACAAGTGCATCTCTCTTTTTATGGGGAACACGGCCTTATGCTTCTGCAATTCCCTCTGACGGGGCAATCGCCGCATGCCCCGGGCGCCTGCGCCGAAAAAAGAATGTCCGTCACCCGCTGTTGCCGGAAGACACTTTCAAACGCTGGCTCAGGGTGCGCACGATGTTAATCAGCAACTGCACGGCCACCCGCTTGGTCAGCAGGTACTGGAAGGTGCTTTCGGACAGCACGAAAAGATGACTGGGTTCAATCGCCTTCACGGTCGCGCTGCGCGGTTCTTTGTTGACCAGGGCCATCTCGCCGAACATGTCGCCCGTGTGCAGTTCGGCGATGCACCGCTCGCCCTTGAACACCCCCACGGTTCCGCCCAGCACAATGTACATCTGGTTGCCCACGGTGCCCTTGAAGAAGACCACGTCATCCTTGAGGGCGCGCATGGTCATCCCTTTGGACAATATCTTCGCGACATCGTCCCGTTCCAGCCCGTGAAAGAGGCTTACCCGCCGGATGAGTTCGTCCAACTTTTTGTCGTCCATGGTGCTTTCTTCCTGGCGTGCGGGGGAAAGGGCTATACGATATAGATAAAACGGCTGCAGTTGGGACAGGTGTGAATGTGGTCGGAGTCTTCCCGCACCTTCTGGGCAAACTGCGACGGCAGCTTCATGAAGCAGCCCTGGCAGGTGTCGCCCTCGACGGGCACCAGCGCGGGCGGGCGGGCCGCCATGAGCCGGTCATAATGCCGCATGATGCGCGCGTCCACGAGGCTCCGGATGTTGTCCATCCGCTGCTTGATCTGCTTCTTGCCCGTGCGG
>CAZOMH010000246.1:0-6483 GCA_964580415.1 uncultured Nitrospirales bacterium | reverse complement strand
AAGGGATACCGTTGTTCCCTCGTGGCCATGGTCGGGAGCGGTTCTTTCCTTTTGCTTGCCGCCAACGCGCTGTTAATGCTGGCGGACCGGCACATGCGCCAGGGGCTCCAGTGGAACCGTGAAGGCGCAATAGACGCGGGCATCACGGTGGCCATGGCCGTTTTCTCGCTGGTGGTGCTGGTGGACGCGGTTCGTTCCTTCCGCAGGGGCACCCTTGGCAAACTGGCCTTCTTCGGCGTGCTCATGGTCTGGAGCATGGTGGCTACGCTGGTGCTGCTCTTCCTGTTAATCCAGTTGGCCCCCTCGTTCGTGTGAGGGATTCCGAATGCTCCCCGTGGCATGGGCGTCTCGCCCGTGTTCCGGAAACATGGGCGAGACGCCCACACCACAATTGTCGGCAGGCCCGCTATTCCAGAATGCGGGCCACTGGAATCCAGCCACGGACGGAATTGATCAGGGCAACCTCAGATGCCTGCCTGACCGCATCCCGTGAAATGACCGCCTCGCGAATTTGTCCCGTTTCCAGCAAATGCCCGCGCATCGTGCCGGCAAGCAGGCCCGATGACACCGGCGGCGTATACCAGACACCGTCCCGTTTCACCAGCACATTCGCCAGGCAGCTTTCGGTCACCTCACCGCGGCCATTCCACAGCAGTACATCGTCCGCACTGTCCCGGCGCCCAAAAGCCTCGTCGTAAACGCGGCGGTGGGTGGTCTTGTGGAACAGGAACGCATCTGAATCGTCAACCGGCGTTTTCGCCCATCGCAAGGTCATGGGCTGCGGCGGGGGTGCGGGCCCGGCCGTTACGGTTGTCCGGCCGTTCCTGGCCAGCAACAGGCGCACCTTGGCCACCCGTCCTTTCCATGGACCCGCCAGGGCGTCCAGCGCCCCGCGCACAGCCCGGGTATCGCAGAGACACCCGAAATAGGCCGCGGACTTTTCCAGCCGGTCCAAGTGCTCCTCAAGAAGAAAAAAGTGGTCCCCGTCCCAAAGCATGGTTTCCAGAAGATCAAAAACGGGGACTTCCCGGTTCAAGAAGGCCGCCTTGAGAAGACATTCATCGTACTCCCCCGCCGCCGTTGAATCCCAGGTAATCCCGCCGCCCACGGCATAGCGGACGCATCGGGAAGATTTGTGCAGCAGCAGGGTGCGTATGGCCACGTTGAATTCGGCCCGGCGACCCGGGCCGCACCAGCCGATGGCGCCGCAGTAAACGCCGCGCGGCCCGGGTTCGGTCTCCCGGATGATCTGCATGGACCGGATTTTGGGCGCGCCCGTAACGGACCCCGAGGGGAACAGCGCGGCGAATATCTCCGCCAATCCGGCGGTCGTCCGCGACTGTATGGTCGAAGTCATCTGCCATACGGTCCCATAACGCTCAGCCTCAAAGAGCCGGGGCACGGCCACGCTTCCTGTCACGCTGATCCGGCCCATGTCGTTGCGGAGCAGGTCTACGATCATGAGGTTCTCGGCGCGATCCTTGACACTGGCCAACAGCGCCCGGCGCGCCTGTTCATCTTCCCCGCTCCACCGCCCCCGGGCCATGGTCCCCTTCATCGGCCGCGTCTCAAGCAAATCCCCGTCGAGACGAAAGAACAGTTCGGGCGACAACGACAGAATCTTGTTCTCGCCCAGGTTGAGCCATGCGCGGTGTTCCGTCTCCTGCCGGGCGCACAAGGACAGGAATCCCGCCAGCGCATCCCCCTCAAGGGACGCGGTCATGGAAAAAGTGTGGTTGATCTGGTACGTGTCGCCCGCGGCGATGAGTGCCCGAATTTTGGCGATGGCCGCGTCATATTCTCCACGGGTCTCCCCCGGCGTCCATTCGCCTGCCCGCCAGGCGTCCTTGTCCGGTAAAGGCAGTTCCTCCAACGGAATAAGCGTCCCATGGCTGTAGAGGCCAAAAACGGCCAAGGGCAACCCTGCCAGAGGCGGATGCGACGCCAGGGCCGGGTCGAAAGCGGCCGCGGCCTCATAGGCCAGATAACCAGCCGCCCAGCCCCCGGCGGCCAAGGCGCCCTCCACGCTTTCCAGCACGGAAAGCACGTCGTCGGGGGTTGAGGCAACGAGCAGTTCCGACGGGGCGACAAAAAGCCGCGCCTCCCTGGCCCCGACAAAGAGGGCGGTTCCCGGCGTATTCAGTGCGCTTTCATAATAGTCGCTCAATGTTTGCCTTTGGCTCCCTGTCCTTTGCACTCAGGGCATATACCCCCAACGGGGCGTGTTCTAATCAATGGTATAATTAGATGAGACTACGATTACAGCATTGGAGGATATGACAATGAGCGTTAAAGAGTTGTGGTACAAGTTTCTGGCCGCAATCGCAAGAACCGACGGCAACGCCCCCGGCCTTTCTGAAGAACCTCCGGCACCGCGTGATCTGGAGCCCCAAGCCGAGGCACATTCCGGACACGAGGAAGCGCACACGTGGAAATCCCACAGCGGAGACCGACATTAGCGTATCAAACAACGGGCAGTACCGGTAATATGCCACTGCAGACCAAGCAGGATATTCGGACCGAGATGTTGCGGAAGCGAAAGGCGCTGGACGCCGAAAGGGCGGCGGCCAACAGCCGGGCGGTTGAAACCATGCTCGCCGGGACCGGATTGCTTCGCGATGTCTCGGCAGTTCTCAGCTATGTGTCCGCCAAGGACAACGAGGTGGACACACACGGCATCATACGCGGCCTGCTGACGGGCGGAAAAACGGTCTATGTGCCGGTCACGGACATGGAACGGCGAATTATGCAGTGGTCACACCTGCTGGCCATGGAAGAACTGGAACAGACCCATTTCGGCCTGCTCGAACCGGCCGCGAAGTATCGGCGCATAGAACCCTGCCCATGGGGGGCGATATGCCTGGTTCCCGGAGTGGCATTCACCAAATCCGGGTGGCGCATCGGCTATGGAGGAGGCTTTTTCGACCGCTTTCTGGACGCGTTTTCCGGGCTGTCCATAGGATTGGCGCACGGCATGCAGATTGTCGACCAAATGCCAACCGACGCGCATGATCAACCGGTGGACTATTTGGTCACCGAATCCGGCCTTACCGACTGTCTGGAACTGCGCAATCTGGGGTTCACGGGTGCGTGATGCAGCCCAGCAGGGCCTCATGAACCGCACCGTTTGAAATCAGCACGCCCTCGCGTCCGTCAAACACCCGCAGCGGACTGCCGTCCAAACGCGTCGCCACGGCTCCCGCCTCCTCGGCAATAAGCTGCGCCGCGGCATAATCCCAGGGATAGAGCGCCATGTGCAGGTAACCGTCCACGTCCCCCGTGGCAATCTGGCAAATTCCCCCCACCGCCGCGCCTTGGCAGCGAATCTGTCCCGCATGGCGAATGACGCCCGTGGCCCGGCTCAGGAAAGCCTTGCGGTCCTCAGGTCCGTTGAAATCAATCTCCACGCAAGCCTCGGCCAGATGCTGCACATCGGATACCCGCAAGGGATGGCCGTTGCAGAAACTGCCCTCGCCCTGCTCCGCAAGAAACACCTGTCCGCCGACGGGAAAGGCCACGCCCGCGGCCCGTGCCAGGCCGTCCACCACCAACGCGATGGAAATGCCAAACATGGGGTTCATGCCCCGGACGAAATTATAGGTCCCGTCGATGGGGTCAATGACCCACACCCGCCCCTTGGGATTGGTCGGTATCTTTCCCAGGTCCCCCTCCTCGCCCACCAGCAGATCCGCTGGATACGTCTCGGAAACGGCCTCCTGGAAGCGTTTTTGGACGGTAAGGTCCACCTCGGTCAACAGGTCCGCCGGATCAGCCTTCGACGTTACGGTCAGCCGGCTCTTGTCGTGGTACTTCTCCAGCACATAATCCCAGTTCCGCCGCAGAAAGCCCTGAATGAAGTCGAGATCGCGTGAAGCCATTGCCTGTCCTCGCCGGTGCCCGGCCGCGTCGGACACCCGGCCGTTGGTTCTTCGAAATAATGTGTATGATTCCAGCGTGGCCGGATAAGACCACGCCATGCCGTCCCTTGGTCGGGCATGCAGCAGATACGATACGCACTACGGGAGGCACGCGCAAATTCCGGGCGGGGCGGCACTTCCGGGCAGAATGCTGTCACACGGGGTGAATGTGCGGCCATGCAGCGCTAATGGTGGTTGTGAAATCGACAGCAAGGGCTATTCCTGAACATCATCTTCGATCTCTGAAACATCTTCCACTGCGTCAAACAAATCCTTCTGGTTGTTCGGTTCAAAAAGGGAACCTATCGTTCGGGGGCTGATATCGACCCCGTCCAACCTCCCGCGAAGGACAAAATCTATAGATGCTATGGAATTCATGGTCTCCTATCCTATCAGGATATTGCCTGAGCAGGAACATTTCCCGCAAAGTCACCGTGGGAGTTATGCACCGTCTGCCTGCCGAAATGCGGCAGACGTGCGGAAACCGGCGAATGGTCTTTGGAGAGCCCGTCAAAACCCCGGCGGCAAAGGCCGGGAATCGGAATCCAAGGCCAAAGCAGACCGCCTCCCCACCATCACCCCTTCAACCCCGACATCGTAATCCCCTGGATGAAGGTGCGCTGGGCGAAGAAGAAGAGCACGATGATCGGAATGGTGATAACCGTGGACATGGCCATGAGCGGGCCCCAGGCGCTTTCGTGCTGGCTTTGGAACTGCTGCAGCGCGACGGCGAGCGTGTACTGGCGGTCGTCCTGGAGGTAGATGAGGGGATTCAGGAAATCCCCCCACTGGAAGAGGAACATGAACAGCGCCGTGGTCGCCAGTGCCGGCTTGGCCAGCGGCAGGATGATGCGAAAGTAGATGCCGAACTCGGAACAGCCGTCGATGCGGGCGGCGGCGCTCAGGTCCTCGGGTATGGTCTTGAAGAACTGCCGCAGCAGGAAGATGTAGAAGGGTACGCCGAGCCAGTAGGGCACAATGAGTGGTTTGAAGCCCCCCACCCAGCCGAGCTTGCTGTACAGGGCGAAAAGCGGGATCAGCGTGACCTGGTAGGGCAGCATCATGGTGGCCAGCACCAGCACGAACACGGCGTCGCGGCCACGCCAGGGAATGCGCGCAAAACTGTAGGCCACGACGGAGGACGACAGCAGCGTCCCCACGACGGTGCAAAAGCAGATGAACAGGGTATTGCGCAGGTTCTGCCAGAAATCCATCATTTCGAACGCTTTGGTGTAGTTCTCCCAGTGCAGGCCGATCTGCTGGAGCGGTTCAATCTCATGGTCCCACGCATCCACCGGCTTGCCGTCCAGCAGCAGGTGGTGCAGCCCGGTCTCCTCTGTGCCGATATCGACGGCGGTCTTGCCCTGGTATTGCACCAGCGTGCGGCCCTGGCCATCACGCACGTCGGTGGTGGGAATCCATTGGGGCGGCTGGCCCGGCGGAGGGAAGATGCGGGATTCGTGCTTGAACGACGTGGACAGCATCCAGATGAAGGGAAGCACGAAGGCGACGGACAACAGCGCGAGAATTCCGAATTTCAGCGCCGTCTTCATTTTTCCACCTTTATTCGCCATGATAAAAGACCCATTTCCGCGACGATACAAGCACACCCACCGTGGCTGCGAGGATAACCACGAAAAGCATCCAAGCCATGGCCGAGGCATAGCCCATGCGCAGGTAATAGAAGGAATTTCGGTAGAGGTACAGGGCATAGAACATGGTCGAGTCCACCGGCGATCCCTTGCCGCCGGTCATAACGTACACCTGTGTGAAGTACTGGAACGATGAGATGAGACCCATGACGAGATTGAACAGGATGGTCGGCGTCAGCATGGGCAGCGTGACATGCCGGAACTTGGCCCACACCCCGGCGCCGTCCAGTTCGGCCACCTCGTAGAGCGACTGGGGCACATCGGCCAGCCCCGCCAGAAAGATCACCATCGCGCTGCCGATGCCCCACACGCTCATCAGGATGAGCGACGGCTTGGACCATTCCGGGCTGGCAATCCAGCCCGGTCCCTGGACGCCAAACCACTGCATCAGCAGGCTGTTCACCAGCCCGCTCTCCGGATTGAGCACCCAAAGCCACAGCACGGCCGATGCCACAACGGGCACAATACTCGGCAGGAAGAACAGCGTGCGGAACACGGACTGGCCCGGCAGTTTCTGGTTGAGCAGCATGGCAATGCCCAGCCCGGCAGCAAGGCACAGCGGCACCGAGAACACCGTGAAGTACAGGGTGTTGTAGAGCGCTTTCCAGAAAAGCGGGTCATGGAAGAAAAGCTCACGGTAATTGTTCAGTCCGACCCATACCGCGGGCTGCACCGCGTTGAACGAGGTGAAACTGTAATAAATGCTCATGACCAGCGGGTAAAGCGTAAACACGAGGAAGCCCGCAATCCAGGGCGAGGCGAAAAGCAGCCCCATCGCCAGATTCCGCCTTTCCATGCGCGTCATCATTGTCCCGCCCCCCCTTTTGCCAGACCGCGCAGCCGGACCAGTTCGCGGTTGACCGCATACCGCACCTCGCGCGCCGCCTGCTCCGGCGTCACCACACGCATGACCA
>CAZOMH010000245.1:0-6501 GCA_964580415.1 uncultured Nitrospirales bacterium | reverse complement strand
CGTGCTGAAAGAGAGGTTGCCCACGAAAATGTTCATACCGGATCAACTCCTTGTTCTGTTTGGGCCTAATGCCCAGGCGTCTTTGTCAGTCGGTTCAGCGCTAACGGGGCCGGGACTTTACTCAATCGCGTACACCTCAGGAGCTGATCGACGTACCGTTTTGGACCCACCAGACAGTGGCGGACCCAGAAACGCTTAACATTATATCAGAAAATACACAAAGTGCAACAGAAATTTATCCGCGACAGGCATGCCCTGTATCCGCATGCCGGACGGGGTCATTTGGCCGGAACCTCCAAGAGCGGTCTTACCAGGGCGGAACAGGCGGCATACCCCTCCGCATTCAGGTGCAAACCGTCCTTTTGAAACAGTTCGGGACGCGGCTTTCCGCCGGAATCAAGCAGGGGCGGGGCAATATTGAGGAACACCATTTTTTCCTGCTTTTGAACGAATCGCTCGTTCATCGCGTTGGCCTGCTGTATCTTGTCCCACAGCGGCCACCGGGCGGCGCTGGGCTTTGTGGAAAGCACGATAACGCGCGTGTCGGGCAGGCTAAACCTGATTTGGCGCATAAGCGCCTCAAAGTCGGCATTCACCCACTCGGGGGATTTGCCGCTGCCAATGTCGTTGTCACCGTCATAGATGACCATGGTGGCGGGACGGTAGGGCAGGATGACGCGGCGGAAATGGTAGACGGCATCTGCGTACTGGGAGCCGCCAAACCCCCTGTTCAGCGCTTTCATGCCGGGGAAGTCGCGGTCAAGGTCCCAGATGGCGATGGTGGAACTGCCCACGAAAAGGATACCGCCGGTTTGCGGCGGCTGTTTGCGGTCGGCCTCGGCAAAGGCCTCCATTTCCTTGTCCCAACGGTCATTCTTCCACGCAACGGCAACCGTGCTGTCGTCCGCCGCCAGCGGGGCGGGCGGGTCGAAGGTCAGCGTGCCCGCGTCGTGGGTGAAGGAAAGCGCCCTGCCTGTCGCAACTTCCGTGACAGAGTCCGGTCTTTCGACGAAACGCAGCACCACCGCCCCCTTGTGCCCGGGGGGCACATGAAGAAACCACGCACCCTCCTCCATGGTAACAGGGACGTTGGCGCGGTTCTCACCCGGTGACGGACCCGCGCCGGGTGCGGCACACAACAATGCTGTCATCAGCGAAACGAGGAACATGGTAGCCTCCAGTCCGGGCGTTCCGGGCCATGCTCCGGCAGAAACCGGGGGGTTATTTCGATTCCGGAGACGCGCCCATCGCGGTCAAGTCGGGATATTTGGGGGTAATGGTCGCATAAAAGGCCTGAATTTCCACAATGTCCTTGTCATAGTCGCCGGTGGGATAGAAAAGGCGCTTGACGCCGCCGCGGCGGCGGCCATAATCGAGATATCCGAGGGCGATGGGCACCTTGGCGCCGACTGCGATATAGTAGAAGCCGGTTTTCCAAGTGCGCACTTTTTTCCGGGTTCCTTCCGGCGGCACGGCAAGAATAAGTCTGTCATGCCTGTCGAACATCTCCACGCACTGGCCCACCACACCATTGGCCTTGCTGCGATCAATGGGGATGCCGCCGAGCCATTTCAGGAACCCGCCGAAAGGCCAACGAAACACGGAGTCCTTGGTCATCCAGAACAATTTTCCGCGCAAGAGAAAGCCGCAGGCGAGCATGATGGGCAAATCCCAATTGGTCGTGTGGGGCGCGGCAATCATGACATACTTGGGCGTGTCGGGCAGGGTCCCATCGACGCCCCATCCGATGAAAGCAAATAAAATGCGGGCCCAAATGCGTCCGATAACGGTCACAAAAGGCGTGTCAAAAATGGTGCGCTGCATCACAACTCCTTGGACGGCCTCCGGCAGCATCCGGAAGACACCGGGCGCTGAATCATCCGTTGGAAAAGGGGGAAACGGCGGGCGGGACAGGATGCCCGCCATGGCCGCCAGGCAGGAGAATATCACAGCGGAGGATCGCATTTCGCTTTTTTTCAGGCAAGCCCCCATGAAAGTCGAAGGGCAATACGCCTGTCCCGGACGGAATTCACGGCCCCCCGGAACCCCCGCAAAGGCGTTGTCATCGCACGGACGTTTTTGATACTGTGAAGGTGCGGTCGGCACGACTGCTGCAAGAATGACGGGAAAAAGGGCTGTTCCCCTGATTCGGCCCACAGCAAGGAGAGGGTCATGATTCGGCGTCTGTTGGTTCTCTTGGCAGTTTCCTTTGCCGCCTTGGCCGGGGCAGAATCCAGAACAGTGACGGTTCCCACGGATTACCCCACAATCAAGGCGGCTGTCGATGCGGCGGCGCCGGGCGATACTGTGCTGATCAAGCCGGGGCAGTACCAGGAATCGCTGGTGCTCGACAAGGCTGTCACCATCAGGGGGGAAGCTCCGGAACAGGTATTGATACACAATTCCGTGCTGGCGGGCACCATCCTCACGATCAAATCCAAAGAAACGGTTCACCTCGAAAACCTCATCGTGGAGCACAGCGACAAGGAACCGGACCAGGAGAATCTGAAGCATCCCGATCTGATTCGCGTGGAGGGGGGCAATGCCGAAGTCCGGCAGTGCGTGATGCGCAAAGGCGCGGGAAGCGGCCTTATCGTGTGGGCGGACGGCTTCGCCCTTGCCGAAAACTGCCGGATGGAGAAGAATGCGCAGGGCGGGATCGCGGTCGCCGGCAAGAACGCGGGCGGACGTTTTGAAAGAAACACCGCCTCGGAAAACGCCTGGGGCGGCATCTCCGTTTTCGAGGAAGGCACCGGGGAGTTCATTGAGAACACCCTCGTCAAGAACGGGCGGAGCGGCATCTTTGTTTTCGGTCCCGGCCCGGAAGGGCTGGTGTTTCGCGGAAACCACGTCGAGGAAAGCGCCAATACGGGCATTCAAATCGACCAGCGCAAGGGCGTCGTTCTCGAATCCAACACCGTGGTCAAGAACGCCGGAGGGATCAAAATCGAAACCGGCGCGCAGGTGACGGCAAAAGACAACACATGCGAAGAGAACAACGGGGCGGGCATCCTGGTGTCCTGCGTGCTGACCGATGCGGTGCTTGAGGGAAACAAATCCTCCAAGAACAAGGGGCCGGGCATCCTGGTACATGCCGGGGCCAAGGCGCGCGTGGCGGGAAACACGGTGTTGGAAAACACCGCAAACGGCATGGTCGTCCGAAACTGGGACACCACCGCCGAAATCACCGGCAACACCGGCAGGAGGAACGGGGCGCAGGGCATTTTGGTGGCGCTGGGCGCGACGGCCTCCGTCGATGGAAACATCTGCACGGAGAACGGCGGCCGCGGCATCGCCGCCACGGATGAGGGAACCGCGGCAACCATCGGCACGAACACGCTGGAAAATAACGCCGACCAGGCACCGCTGAAGGACATGCCCTTGTCCCGGCAGGGACAGGTGGACAAGTTCGGCATCGGTTGGGCGCTGGCCGCGGGCCAGTTCGACTATCTGGAACAGTTTGCCGGGCGCCTGCGCGACGGCAAGTGCCGTGACATCCAGGGGGCCTGGGATTTGAACGCGTTCTATGAGGGGCTTTCCGAAGGGTACTGGTACCAGTCATGGAAGCAGAAAGAACCGTTCATGGCCCGCGTGCAGGAGTGGTGCGCGCAAAAACCGCAGTCGGTAACGGCGCGCATTCTTCTGGCAAAGACCTACGTGAACTACGCATGGGAGGCACGCGGCGGCGGCTACGCCAGCGAGACCACGCCGGAAGGTTTGAAAGGATTCAAGGACAACCTTGCCGAGGCGGAAAAGGTGCTGAAAGAGGCCGAGGCCCTGCCGGAAAAAGACCCCGCCCTGTACGAAACATGGATTTATACGGGCATGGGACTCAACTACAAGCGGGAACAACAGGACGCGCTGCTCGAAAAGAGTGTCGCCCTGGCACCGGATTTCTACGCCGCTTATGACAGGATGGCCTTTAATCTGACGCCTCGCTGGCACGGATCGGCGCGGGAACTGAGGGATTTCTTCAACCATGCCCGCGATGTGTCCAAGAACACCTGCGGCGACACCCTCTACACGATGCTGGTGGCCGGCTACATGGGCGAATACAACTGCATCTACGCGGGCAGCGGCGCATTGGCCAGGTGGGACGACCTGGACGGCGGGTTCAAGCAGTTGTTGCAGGACTTTCCGGACTCCACGAGTTATCTGAACCACTATTGCATGGTCGCCTGCGTATTCCAGAAGCGCGAACTGGCCGCGGAGCTTTTTGCGAAGATCGGCGACACGGGCGACCCGGACGTGTGGGGCGATGATGAGGACGGAGAGTACCGCAACTATCGCCGTTGGGCCACAATGGAAAACTACCCCTTCCCCTGCAAGGACAACCGCTCCCTGCCTTTCAACGTCACGCCCGAGCAGGTGCGGCGTTACGCGCTGATCGCGGCCGCGGCACTTATCGGGCTGGCCGTGTTCACGACGATTTTTATTGTGGTGTTCTTTGGCGGAAAAGCAATGCGGCAACCCAAGAAATAGACTGGGCTGGCGTGCGGGCTAAGGGGTCTGGCCGCGGTAGAGGCTGTCCACTATGTTTCGCATGAACTGCTCGTCGGTGACGCCGAGGAGGGCGGATTCGGGAAAGGCGGCCTTGGCGCGGAAATGCCCGGCCAGTTCGGCAAAGAGTGCGAGCCGGGCGGCGGGTTCGAGGCTGTCGCGGCGCAGGATGGCCTCAATGGCAATGGCAACTTCCATGGGGGTGGTCTGCTGGCGCAGCCGGGCTTCGATGCGGGGGTGTTCGCGCAGGGAATTGTATTTGCCCGCGCCAAGCAGTCCTTCGCTGAAGGCGGCCGGGGGCGGGGTGCGGACGACAACGGTGTTGGCAACGTAGTCGCCGAGGCGCTGGTTGAGCCGGCTCACGGCGCAGGCCACTCCGCCGACAAGATAGAACGCGGGCAGCATGTCAACGGCGCGGAAGAGGTTGCGCATGAACACCTGGTTGAACTGAAGGCGCAGCCCGGCGGCATCCATGACGCGCAGCCGCAGCAGCCACTTGCCGAGCGTTTTGCCCCCCCAGAACCATTCCAGCGCGATGCCGTAGCCCATGCTTATGACAAAGTAACCCAGCGTGGCAAGCGCCCCGACGAAGTCGCCCCCCAGCAGGCTCAGCACGGCAAGCACTTTCATCATCAGCATCATAAGCACGGTAATGGCCATCAGGTCAATCGTGTACGCCAGAAAACGGGTGTACGGCCCGGCAAGCGGCACGGAAAAGGTGACGCCCTCGGGAGTGCGTATGACGAGGCCGCGCGGGCGGAATCCGTTCACTGGCGCGCCCCCTTTCCGCGCCCGGCCATGCCCAGGCTGCGCATGCGCCACCACAGGCGTCTGTGCGCCACGCTTCCGAGTCCGGACAGGCTCAAATAGGCTGTCAGCATGCCCAGTTCGATCACGCCAAAGACTATCTTGACCCAGTAAGGCAGCAGGGGCGCGTGGTACTGGGAGAAGAAGGATTCGATAATGCCGGCCCACACAAGCAGGACGGCCACGCCCGCGATGAGCGTGGCGATGTCGGGAGCCGTTTCCCGGAGCCGGGCGCGCACGCGCTTGCGCGTGCCCCAGCCCATGAGGGCGCGGCCAAGAATAAGTCCGGCCTGGCCGGCGATCAGGATGGACGGAATTTCGATGGAGCCGTGGGGCAGCAGCCACCCGGCCACAAAGAGACTCTCGCCCGCGCGGGCGTAGTCGGCCACGACCGCGCCGAGCATTATGCCGTTGGAAAAGAGAAGCATAACGGTGCCCGCCCCAAAGGTCACGCCGAGGGCCATTGCGAAAATGGACACCTGCGTGTTGTGCGTCATGAGCATTGCGGCAAACCGGGCATGCGCGCCCCCCAGGCGGCTGTCCTTGTTTTCTTCCTCCTTCTGCACCCGTTCCTGCGGATCGCCCCGCAGATGGGGAAAAGGCATCAGCACGTCTTTCGCCGACGGGTCGAGCAGAATTGCCCCGGCACCAAAGACCACACCGAGCAGGGTAATCCCCACGGAGAGGCGGAAGGCCCAAAACTGCCTGCGGAAGGTGGACGGAAAGGTGCCGGTAAACCATTCCACGAAGGAGAAACGGGTTTGGCCGGCGCGCGTTTCGTGGATTTCGGCATAGGCGCGGGCAACGAGCGGTTCGAGGCGCAGGCGGAGCGCGTGGTCCTCGGGAAAGCCCGATATGCGGGCCAGGCCGCTCGCGGCGCGCTGGTACAGATAGTGCATGCGCCGGGCACCGTCAAGCGTGAGCACGTCGGCCGCATCGCGGTCCAGCTTGTCGAGCATCGTCTCCAGTTCGTCCCAGTAGGGCGATTCGGAGGCGCCAAAACGGCCAACATCCACAATCATGGCGTTTGTTCCGCGAAGTTTGGCCGGCATGGGAAGACACACACCCCGCCACGCTTGCAGCATGGCACACCCCTCAAGAAGGGACTCAAGCATGCCGCGGGACGCTGCGGCACTCCCCTCAAGGGGCGGCCTGCATACGCTCCGCCGCAGGGAGGGCAGTCTCCTTGGGTGC
>CAZOMH010000244.1:0-6502 GCA_964580415.1 uncultured Nitrospirales bacterium | reverse complement strand
AGGTCTCCTCTTCCTTTCGCGGTGCATCCGCCGCGCGCCGGTTTTGGCAACCCACGCGGCATCCCATTGCCCTCCGCACAGAGCGTTTCTGGAAACAGAAACGCGATTATATCCATGCAAATCCCGTCCGCAAGGGGCTTGTGCAATACCCCGAGGACTGGCGGTTTTCCTCCGCCCGCTACTACGCCACAGGCAACAGTGAGAGAAACGGCGTCAACATCACGCAGATGATGTTGTGAGGGGGAGGAGACCTGCGGTCGGAAGGGTGGCATGGTCCGGAGACCATGCCATAACAGGGGGGCACCGGCCCGTCCGCTACTATTTCTTGCTCAACACATAAAGCGCTTCATCGGCGCGCAGGTTTGGAAGAAAGTAAACCGTTCCGTCGCCGCTCAGCGGGATTTCCCGATCAATACGAATGCCAAGCTGCGCGCAGAATGCGCGGAAGTCCTTGATGGTGACCACATGCCGGTTTGGCGTGTCATACCAGTGGTAGGGCAAATGCGGCGTCACCGGCGTGCGGCCCGTAAGGCAGGTGACGAGCCGCGGCCGCCAATGGCCGAAATTTGGGAAACTCACAATGCACTTCTTCCCGACCCGCAGCATTTCGTGAAGAGCAAGGTCTGTCTTGTGCAGCACCTGCAGCGTCATGCTCAGCAGCACATAGTCGAAAGACTGATCCGGCAGGGAGTGAAGACCCTTCTCAATGTCCGCGTGGATCACCGATATACCGCTTTCCGCGCAGTGGACCACCGCGGATTCGTCCACCTCCATCCCCACCCCGTTCACATTCTTCTTCTGTATCAACTGGCACAGCAGTTCGCCGCGTCCGCAGCCAATGTCGAGCACCCGGCTGCCCTCGTCCACCAAGTCCGCAATCATTTCGTAGTCGATGCGCCGCTGCGCGTGGAATATGCTGGTGATGGCCGTCTCGGGCAGCGGTTCGCGGGGATCGGCACAGGGGACACTGCAATTGCAGCAGCACCTTCCGGGGGCGGCGGCCGCCGACAGCGATCCCGACACTATGCGCGACAGCGTCTCCACTTCCAGCAGGAAAGCGTCGTGGCCGTAGTCGCTTTGCACGTTGCAGAAAGACACGTTGCGTCCCGCCCGCGCCAGGGCCCACACTATCTTTTCAGACTCGTAGGGCGGGAAGAGCCAGTCCGAAGTGAACGACACCACGAGCGCCCGGCCTTTCATCCGTTCCAGCGACGCATCCAGCGAGGCAAACCCCGCGCTGATGTCGAAATAGTCCATCGCCTTCGTCACGTAGAGGTAACTGTTGGCGTCAAACCGCTCCACAAAGCGCTCGCCCTGGTAGTCAAGATAAGTCTCCACATTGAATTCGCTGTCGAAGCTGAATCCAAGATGGTCCGCATTGCGCAGGGTGCGCCCAAATTTCCGTTCCATAGAAACATCGGACAGATAGGTGATGTGGGCCATCATGCGCGCTATCGCCAAGCCCTTGCGGGGCCCGCCCGATGGCGGATACTCGCCCTCCCGAAAATCCGGGTCCGCCTGAATCGCGCTGCGGCCGACGGCGTCAAACGCGATTTGCTGCGCCCCCGTGATGGGGCTGGTTGCGATAAACATCGCGCTGGCAACCTGGTCGGGGTAACGGGTTGCCCAGTCCAGCGCCTGCATTCCGCCCAATGATCCGCCAAGAACGCACAGGAGCCGGTCTATGCCGAGGTGCGCAATCAGTTCATGCTGAACCTTCACCATGTCACCCACCGTGATCACCGGAAAATCCAGTCCGTAGGGGGTGCCCGTATGGGGATTGATCGAACTCGGCCCGGTGGTTCCCTTGCATCCGCCCAGGAAATTCGAGCAGATGACAAAGTACTTGTCGGTGTCGATGCCTTTCCCCGGGCCGATCATCACGTCCCACCAGCCCGGCTTCGCATCGCCCTCCGCGTGCTTTCCCGCCGCATGCGCGTCGCCCGAAAGCGCATGGCACACGAGCACCGCGTTCGAACGTTCCGCGTTCAGCGCGCCGTAGGTTTCATAGGCTACCGTGATCGGCCCCAACTGCTCGCCGCTGTCCAGTTCCAGCAGGTTGGGCGCCTCGGCAAAGGTGAAATACCGGGGTTGGACGATGCCCACCGACCCGCTGTTGTCGTTTATTTTGGAGTTCTTTTCCATTGCCTGCCGTATAGAGTTTTGGATGTAAAAAAAGGAGAGGCGCACGTTGCCGACGTCGGTCAACGTGCGCCGCTTATCATACCACTATTTCTGCGAGGCGGCCAATGCCTGCTCGAAGTCGGCGAGGATGTCCGCCGCGTCTTCCAGACCGACCGACACCCGGATGAACTCCGCCGAAATCCCGGCATCGCGCTGTTCCCCGGGCGACAGTTGCTGGTGCGTCGTGGTTGCCGGGTGTATCACGAGCGTTTTGGCGTCCAGCACGTTTGCAAGGTGCGAGGCAAGCCGGCAGGCGTTGATGAACTTCACTGCCGCGTCAGACCCGCCCTTTATGCCAAAGCCCAGAATGGCGCCCTGGCCCTTCGGCAGGTATTTCAGTGCGCGTTCGTGGCTCCGGTGGCTGGGAAGGCCCGGATAGTTCACCCACGCCACCGCCGGATGGGCCTCAAGGTATTTCGCCACCGCGATCGCGTTCTCGCTGTGCCGCGGAACGCGCAGGTGGAGCGTTTCTATCCCCTGAAGAAGCAGGAAAGAATTGAACGGCGACAGTGCCGGACCCGTGTCGCGAAGCAGTGTGACCCGGGCCTTCATGATATAGCTGATGTTGCCGACGCCCTTGAAATGCTCGTAGAACCTCATCCCGTGGTAACTCTCGCTCGGCTCGGTCAGCTCCGGGAATTTTCCGTTGTTCCAGTCGAACTTGCCGCTGTCCACAATGACGCCGCCCAGCGATGTGCCGTGGCCGCCCAGAACCTTGGTCGCCGAATACACCACAATGTCCGCGCCGTAATCGATCGGGCGGAACAGCAGGGGGGAGGCCACGGTGTTGTCCACAATAAGCGGAATGCCGTGGTCGTGCGCCACCTTGGCAATGGCCTCGAAATCCGCCACATCGTTCGCCGGGTTGCCGATGGTTTCGAGGTAAAGGAAACGCGTATTGTCGTCTATCAATGCGGCAAAGCTTTGCGGATTCTCCGAATCCGCAAAGCGGGCCTCAATGCCGAAGTCCTTGAACGTGTGCGCAAACAGGTTGTAGGTCCCGCCGTAAAGGGTCTTGGACGAAACCAGATTTTGTCCCACTTTAGTGATATTGAGCGCCGCAATGGTAATCGCCGCCGCTCCTGACGCAGTGGCAAGGGCGCCCACGCCGCCGTCAAGCGCCGCCACGCGCTTTTCAAACACGTCGGTTGTCGGGTTCATCAGGCGCGAGTAAATATTGCCAAACTCATTGAGCGCAAACAGATTCGCCGCATGCGTATGGTCCTTGAAAACATAGGACGTGGTCTGGTAAATCGGAACCGCCCGCGCGCCCGTCGTCGGGTCGGGCACCTGGCCCGCATGCAAAGACAATGTTCCAAGGCCGAGTTTCGTCGTGTCGCTCACAGTAATTCCCTTTCTCGGGTTAGTTTCACGTCTGGGGGTTGGATTCCAGTCCGCATTTGTTCGTGCCTGCTCTCGCCATGCATTCCCTAGCTTTGGAACAGCGGCGTTGAAAGATAACGTTCGCCCGAATCCGGGAGTATCACCACAATGGTCTTGCCGGCAAATTCGTCCAAATGCGCCAGACGCACCGCCACAGCCGCGGCCGCGCCGCAACTGATCCCGCTGATGAGGCCCTCTTCGCGCGCCAAACGGCGGGCGGTCTCAAAGGCTTCGTCGTCCGTCGCCGTTTCAATGCGGTCCACCACGCCAAGGTCCAGAACATCGGGCTTGAAGCCCGCGCCTATCCCCTGAATCTTGTGCTTGCCCGGCGCGCCGCCGCTCAACACGGGCGACGAAGCCGGTTCCACCGCCACGCTCGTAATCGCGCGGCCTGTCGATTTCAGATACCGTGATATGCCCGTGATGGTGCCGCCCGTGCCCACGCCCGCCACCACCGCATCCACCTGGCCGTCCGAATCATTCCAAATCTCCGGACCGGCCGTCTTGAAATGAATCTCCGGGTTGGCCGGGTTCTTGAACTGCTGCGGCAGGAGGTACTCTTTGTTCTCGGCGGCGATCTTTTCCGCCTCCGCGATGGCGCCCGGCATCCCCAGCGCCCCCGGCGTAAGAACGAGGTCCGCGCCGAACGCCTTCAGCATCTGGCGGCGTTCAAGGCTCATCGTTTCGGGCATCGTCAGGATAAGTTTGTAACCCCGCGACGCCGCCACAAAGGCCAGCGCAATCCCCGTGTTGCCCGAAGTCGGCTCCACGATGGTTCCCCCGGGTTTCAGCAACCCGCGCTTTTCCGCGTCCCAAATCATGTTCGCCCCGATCCGGCACTTCACCGAATACGCCGGGTTGCGTCCCTCAACTTTTGCCAGCACCCGTGCCGCCTTGATACCCTGCGTCAGTTTGTTCAACTGAACCAGCGGTGTGCGGCCAATCGAAAGACTGTTGTCTGCATACACGCCCATTGCAAGAATCTCCTTGATTGGGGAGCAACGCTCCCGACAACGCATTATGTAGTCCTGCCCCGGTGAGCGACCGATGTCTGGCGATAACACAGGGCTTGCTCTGAATAATCCCGGACTTGCTCACCGTTGTTGGTGAAACATGCCTTCTGGAACATATATTTCATCAACATTATAAAGATTATAATGTATCGGCGCCGCCTCTGTCAAGCATGTGTTCCGGGCCGCGACCCTGCCCGATGGACCCAAGTCGCTTGCGCCCGTATGATATAGCATAGTCCGGCATGCATTCCGAAGTCGCTTGTAACATGCAGCGGTTTCGCGCCCGGAGCAAAACTGCGTATGAATGGATTGGAGAGAACATGAAGAATGGCGCCAGAATCGCCGCATTCGGGTTGTCCGCGGCCATTCTCGGGCTAAGTGTGCTTCTCTTCCCGCACATGCGCGGTGCCGTCCGGGCCGGGACCACGCACTTTACATTCAATCCGATCAGGGAAATCTTTACCCCCATCGAACAGAAGGTGCCCGCCGGGGAAACGTCCGCTCCGGCACGGCCTGCGGTTTTAGACAAACCGGAACCGGCCCGTATCTTCATGCCCGGCACGCATGTTTCCGAAAGAAATGAAGGGGAGGCACCGCCCCGGGACCTGCCCGAGGCCGCGTCCGGGTTGCTCGTGGACAAACTGGAGGGAGGCACCCTGTCCCTCCAGGACCTGCGTGGCCGCTATGTGCTGACAGATTTTTGGGCGGTCTGGTGCAAGCCCTGCGAGGAGCAACTGCCCCGCCTGGAAGAGGTATGGCGGGAATTCGGCCAGCGAAGCGATTTCGTGCTGCTCGGGCTCTGTTTGGGCGAAGACAAGAAGGTTATCAGCGATTTCGTCACCGGTCACCAGGAATCCTGGCCGCAGGGGGTGCTCATGGAGGGGTTTGGCGATCCCGTCGCCGAACAATACGGCGTAACCGCACTGCCCCGCATTCTCTTGCTTGGACCGGACGGAAGAGTCATCGCGGACAACCTCCTCGACGACCAGATTGGGGCCGCCGTGCGCACGGCCCTGGGCAAAGCAAATCCGCAGGGTGTTCGTCCGTCATGCATGTAACTGCCGCGCTATGCTAGACTCCCCGGACGTTCTTCCGCGCCCGAACCGGAACGGCCGGTTCATGGTGCATGTTTCAAGGTCAGGGTGGACATGATAAACAGCACCGCATGCCGCACAACCCGGTCCTGCAGCCCCGTACTGCTCCTGCTTTTGGCAGCGCTGGCGGGCTGCGCGCCCAGTCCCCACGACCTCGTTGCCTGCGGAAAGAACGACGAACTCCGCCGTGTGCTTGAAAAGGACCCGGCCGCTGCGGTTTCCGCGCGTGACCGCAAAGGAAAGACCCCGCTGCACGCCGCCGTGAGCGGCGAAAACCGCCCCGCGATGGAAATGCTGGTGGAACACGGCGCGGACCTCAATGCCAGGGACATTACCGGCATGACGCCCCTTCATGTGGCCGCCATGCTCGGTCGGGCTGCGGAGGCGCAATGGCTGGTCGACCATGGGGCGGACCCGGACTTGCGGGACGATTTTGGAGACACCCCGGCGCATACCGCCGCCGTGTTTGGCCAGGGCGGCGTTATTCAGATACTTGTGGCGCGCGGTGCCGCGCTGGACACCAAAAACAGCGCGGGCAAGACCCCTCTCGCGCTCGCGCGGGACAACAGACAGGAGCGAGTTGTGGCTTTGCTGGAAAACATTCAGGCCAACCCGGCTTCCGCCGCGTCCGCGGGGGGCTGAAATGCCCGGAAAGCCCGACACAAATGAGCCTGCGGTCGTCATTTACACCGACGGCGGTTGCGAACCCAATCCCGGCACCGGTGGCTGGGGCGCAGTGCTCCTCTACGGCGATCATGTCAGGGTATTGTCCGGGGGCGCGCCGGAGACGACCAACAACCGCATGGAACTGACCGCCGCCATCCAGGC
>CAZOMH010000243.1:4786-6529 GCA_964580415.1 uncultured Nitrospirales bacterium | reverse complement strand
TGTTTGCCGGGCCGGTGGAGACAACGAGGGTTACCGACGATCCGGGCGCGAGTTCGGTGCCGGGTGCGGCTGACTGGCTGATCACCTGTCCGGCCGGCACGGTGTCGCTGGCCTGTTCGGTAATCCCGGCAGTGAGCCCCGCACCTGCAAGGGTCGCCTGGGCATTTTCAGCGGTCTGGCCGGTGACGTCCGGGACGGACACCAACCGGGTTCCATTGCTCACAACAAGTGCCACCGCCGTGCCCAAATCCGCCACGGCGGCCGCCGCCGGCGTTTGGGAAATCACACTGCCCGCAGGAACCGATGCGCTGAATTCACCCGTCACTGCGCCCAGAATGAACCCGGCCTCCGTGATGGCGGATTCGGCTTCCGCCTGCGTCCTGCCGACAACATTGGGGACCGCCGCCTGCTGGCGAACAAACGCCGCCGTTACTGTTGTGTTTGCCGTCACATTGGATAATGTGTACGGCGAAGCGGAACCTGCAACCGTGCCGTTGCCGGCGGTCACCGACGCAAGCGTGTAGCCGTTGTTCGCCTTCACCACAAGCGTCGCCGTCCCGATAGTGTCCGTAATTGTTGCCGGGCCCGAAACGGTTCCGCCCGCCGTCGGATTGGCGAGATAGGCAATCGTCCGCAGGATCGGAACAAAGGTCGCCGTGACCGTTGCGCTCCCCGTCACGCCGGAAAGCACATACGGGGCCGTGGATGTGACGCTGCCAGTGGAGACCGTCACCGATGCGAGCGCGTAACCGGGGTTCGCCGTCACCGCAAGTGTCGCCGTAGTGTTCGTCGTGACCGTGGCCGGGCCGGTCACCGCGCCGCCCGCCACCGGGCTGGACACGTAGGTGATCGCATTGTCATTGGACGTAAACACCGCTGTAACCGTCGTCTTCTCCGTTACACCGGAAAGCACATAGGGTGCCGAAGACGTAACGCTGCCATGCGACGCGGTTACCGAGGCAAGGATGTAACCGGGACTCGCCGTCACCGTCACTGTCGCCGTGGTGCCCGTCGTGACCGTGGCCGGACCAGTCACCGTGCCGCCCGCCGCCGGGCTGGGCACGTAGGTGATCGCATTGTCGGTGGGCGTAAACGCCGCTGTAACCGTCGTGTCCGCCGTCACGTTGGAGAGCACATAGGGTGCCGAAGAGGTGATACTGCCGTTCGACGCAGTCACCGAGGCAAGAGTGTACCCCGGACTGGCCGTCACCGCCAGCGTCCCAGTCCCGACAGTGTCCGTGATTGTTGCCGGGCCCGAGACGGTGCCGCCCGCCGTCGGATTGGCGAGATAGGCAATTGCCCGCAAGATAGGAACAAAGGTCGCCGTGACCGTCGTGCCCGTCGTCACACCGGAAAGTATATACGGGGCCGATGATGTCACGCTGCCGTTGGAGGCCGTCACCGATGCGAGCGCGTACCCCGCACTGGCAGTTACCGTCAGCGTCCCCGTGGAGCCCGTCGTGATTGTGGCCGGACCGGTCACCGTGCCGCCCGCCGCCGGGCTAGGCACATAGGTAATCGCATTGTCATTAGGCGTGAACGTCGCCGTGACCGTCGTGCCCGCCGTCACACCGGAAAGTATGAACGGGGCCGATGATGTCACGCTGCCGTTGGAGGCCGTCACCGATGCGAGCGCGTACCCCGCACTGGCAGTTACCGTCAGCGTCCCCGTGGAGCCCGTCGTGATTGTGGCCGGACCGGTCACCGTGCCGCCCGCCAACGGGCTGGACACGTAGGTGATCG
>CAZOMH010000243.1:0-4686 GCA_964580415.1 uncultured Nitrospirales bacterium | reverse complement strand
CCAACGGGCTGGACACGTAGGTGATCGCATTGTCATTAGGCGTGAACGTCGCCGTAACTGTCGTGCCCGCCGTCACATTGGACAGCGTATAGGGCGAAGCCGAACCTGTAAGGATGCCATGGTCCACAGTCACCGTACCAACGGAGTAACCCGCATTGGCCGTCACGGTCACGCTGGCCGTTCCCGTTCCCGGAACAATGGTTGCCGGTCCGCTGATTGTGCCGCCGGCAGGCAGGCCCGACACATAGGACACCGAAGCCAGTGTGCTCGCCGACGCGCCGGGTCCCGGTCCCGCCTCGCCGCCGGCACCACCCTTTGCCACTACGGCAAAGTTGTAAGCGCTCGCCGGGGCAAGCCCTGTTACGACCACGGCCCCCCAAGCCGCCGGCGTTTGATATGCGGCCGCCGCACCCAGCGTGCCGTTGGGCTGCACCCATTGGCCGCTGGTCGTGCATTGAATGGCGTAGGTGGTGGTTGCCGGATTGCCGTCTGCCGCGCCAATGGAGACCGTCAGTGAACCGGTGGTTGCCCCGCCCACCGCGGGGGCGGCCGGCGTTGCCGGCAATGTCCACACCGAGCCCGATGCCGCGGCAGTGGCAAGCCCGGCTCCGTTGCGCGACTGGCCGGCAAAGGCATACAGCGTGTCGGGGGCCAGTCCCGCGGAGGTCCATGCCGTATTGCCCTGCTGCCAGCCGGAATTGGTTCCCGCCGTCGTGTTTTCGAAATACAGACCCGACATGCCGTCCGCAAGATTTGCCGGCGTGTTGGAGGCAAACACGCTGACCGCCGAAGCGGTCACGTTCGCAAAGGTCAGGCCGGCCACCGGTTCAATCAACGTCCACGCGGCAAGATTGGCGGTCTTTGCGCTGTCCCCCATGATGTTTGACGCCGACACCTGGAACGCATACTCGCTGTTCACGGCAAGGCCGTTGTGCTGCCACCACACCGTGTTCCCCACAGTGGTGGTCTGCAGGGTGGCCGGAGGACCGGCGCCCGGATCGTCATACACCTTGAAACCGTCTTCATTGCCGGAATTGTCCGCCCATGTCCAAGTGATT
This sequence comes from uncultured Nitrospirales bacterium, assembly GCA_964580415.1. Taxonomy (GTDB): domain Bacteria; phylum Hydrogenedentota; class Hydrogenedentia; order Hydrogenedentales; family CAITNO01; genus CAITNO01. The sequence continues at coordinate 3,628 of CAZOMH010000243.1, read as the reverse complement.
GTGTCGAGTCCGACGGCGGTTGTTCCCGGATCCGACGGCGCGGACGGCGCGGTTATGACAAGGGTCAAGCCTGTCGTATTCGAGGCCGTTCCCTGATTGCCCGCCGGGTCTTCTCCTGCAACGGCAATGGCGGCGACTCCGTCCGTGTCTGAGGTCCCCACGGTGTACTGGTACACATACGTCGGGGATGCAAAGGATTGGAACGATGCCGCATTGCCGTTCACTGTCACATCAGGATTCGCGGCCAACCCTTCGGACGTATCGAAGGTTATGACCACAACGGCAGTCGGTGTGCCGTAAGACGGCGAGACATTAATGTTCGTAAACACTGGCGGGGTCTTGTCAATGGCAACCGCAGGTCCGTCAAAGTCCCCGTCGCCCGCGGTTTGCCCCCCGAGCGGCAAACCAAACAAGTCGGCAATCGAATTGTCATCGACCACATTGAGCTGCACGGTGCCGTCGCCCGTGCCGGTGTTTACCGAGACTTGATAGGTGCTGGCCGTGACCGCCGTGACACTCTCCACGGAACACCCGGTCACGCCGGTGCTTGACAGCGAAAAAGCGGCGGTCGAAACCCCCGTGACCGGGGCGCTGAATGTGACATTAAACAGCGCGTGGTCCTGGTTCGTCGGGTTTGCCGTGCCTGCGTCGAGCACGATCCCGTCGACAAATGGGAACAACCGGAAATTCAGGATTTCCCCTCTTTCGGCCTGCGAGAGTGATTCGAGCGCCTTTCCTTGAAGATGTGCAAGCGCGTCCGCCTGAGCCGCCGCCGCCGCCTTGCTGGCCTGGCAGGTTACCAGGTTCATGATGATCCCCGTCTGACCCGGCTTCAACGTGAATTGATACGACCAGGCGGGATTGTCATCGCCGTTGGCAAAGGATATGGTGCCAAGAGAGACGGGGGCATTGGGTCCCTGCAGCACATGTCCGAGCCTGGGGTCGGAACTTGTGTTTTCACTGAAGTTTTGGAACGTCGTCACCCAGAAATCCGAAGTGTCCGCCGCCGCATCACCGCTGGACGAAGACACAATGACCGTGCCGGAATCGGAACCCAGATTGTTCGCGATGGACACGGTCGCGGACTCGTCGGCCGCGCCGGTGTTCGTGACAATGTTCAACCAGCGGCAGAAAGTATCGTCCGTTGGAACAAAGACCTTTCGGCTGACTTCAAGATTGCCTATCGTCTTCACGGGAAAATGCAGTGTCCGATCACCGTCCTCCGACACGGGGACAGCCCCGGTCTGGCCGTATGAGGTGGAATTGACGACAAGCGTGTTGTACCCGTCGAATGCGTCATTTAGCGTGGCTTTCTGCGTGCCGCCGCCCGCGGTGCTCGCCGAGACCGACTGTGTGAAACTCGCCTCGTTCGCCGCCCCCGAGGCCGAACTTGTGGTGGCAAAGGTGATATTGGTATCGACGAAGTACTTGACACCGGCTGAATCTATGAGGGTCTTGCTTCCTGTTGCCCCGTGGGCCGCCGCAGCACCCCATAGTAGGAACATAACCACCCATGCAACGTTGCGCACTCTGTTTTGCTTCATGATCTGTGGTCCTTCTGACTGCTTATGGTCGGGTTTCTGGCGCCTCGGCAGCTCCCTCCGGAGTTGCCGGGTCCGCACGATGTTTTGCCGTCTCCGCCACTTCCTGGAATGCGGTGGCCAGCGCCGCCGACTCCCGAAGGGGCTTCAGGTCGGTGTCTTCGGCAAGAAGACGTGTTATCTCATCATTGTCCCCCCCAACGGAAACGCTCTTCCTTAGGAATACAACCGCATCCCCGTTCTTTCCCTGCTTTACCCGGATGCATGCCAGGTCATACAGCGGAATCCACGAGTCGGGCCGAAGCTCGGCGGCCCGCTGGATATATTTCTCGGCGCTCTCGATGTCCCCGGTATGAATGGCGCATTCGCCCGCCAGGCACAGCACCTCAAAATTCCTTGGTTTTACCGCCAGGGCCTGTTTGTAGTATCCAAGCGCCGCGGCATAATCATCCCTGGCATAGAAGAGGTTCGCGTAACCGCTGTGGACCTCCGGCGAGCCCGGATCTTCCGCCAAAGCCCGGGCGCACCAGGAGTCGGCCCCCTCCAGATCGCCGCGCTGACGGCACAGAAAAGCCATCCGCACCATGGCGTCCGAGAACCTGGGGGCCAGTTCAAGAGAAGTCCTGTAGCATTTTTCGGCGGCGTCATAATTGCCGCGCATGCATTCGATATTGCCTTCGAGAAACGTGATGCGGTGCTGGGACGGATCAATGGCAAGCGAACGCGCGCAGCCATCCATGGCGTCGTCGGGCCGGTTTAGTCTTACCAGGGCCAGCACGCGAAGGTTTACGGCGGACAGGTTGTCGGGCGCGCGTTCCAAAAGCGCCCGCGCAGTTTCTTCGCAACCGGCCCATTTTCCCGCGCGGGCCTGGTGCCGCGCCGTCTCCAACTGCTCGTAGAAGGCAATGCCGTCCTTGGGGTCAATCCCCTTCACGGACTTGGCGCCGGCGGCACCCTGTCCGGCGTTTTGGAAAAAGTACCCCAGCGCCTGCAATTGCTCCATGGTTTCGCGGTCCATGGTATTCCTGGTGGCTTCGAGCTGGTGCTGCGAGCAGTCCTGGAGTATCGCGTCGAGTTTTCCCGACAAGGCATCCGCGTCCGCCGCACGCCCGGCAACAAGGTTGGCGAGCTCGCGGGGATCGGCTTTCCGGTCATACAGTTCCGGCTTGGGCGCGCGGATGAATTTCAGCCCGTCCACCGCCACGCCGAACAGCGGGGCCATGCCAAACCCGAGCTCCGGCATGAGCGATTCAAAGTACTGCGGCACACGGGGTGGCGGCGCGCTTCCTGTGAAGGCATCATGCAGGTCCACGCCCTGGGTGCTTTCCCCGCCCGCCACTCCCGACAGACCCAGGATCGTGGGCACGATGTCCACCGTGCGGACCGCATCCCTGTACACGGCCCCCTGCGGCAACCCCTTGGGGAAGCGCCATATCATCGGCACGTGGACGGTCGTGTCGTAGATGAACATGGAGTGCGTCTTTTCTTCATGTTCCCCGAGGCCTTCGCCATGGTCCGCGGTCAGCACGACCAGCGTCTTCTCCAGCAGGTCCCTGCCCTTAAGCCAGTTGACGAGCATGGCCACACCGCTGTCCGCCTGCGCGATTTCGGCGTCATAGGGCGTGGGGGACAAAAAACGGCTGGGAACACGCGACTTGTAGGGCTGGTGCGGATCAAAGAAATGAACCCACAAGAAGAACGGGGGCGCATCCGGGGTGGCCGTGCGCGTCTCAAGCCAGTCGATGGCGCGCCGGGCGGTCTTTGGCGCCGCGCGGTCCCGGATCATAAACATCGGGGGGCGATCCTCTTCCCAAAGATCGTCATCGTAGATGTCAAACCCCTGGGTGAGATTGTAAAGCCGGGCCAAAACCACCGCCGACACAAATGCGCCCGTCGCATATCCCTGCGCTTTCATGCGCTCGGCCAATGTCACGGCGTTGTCATTCAGGACAAACTCGCCGTTGTCGCGGACACCATGGGCCGGGGGGAAGAGGCCCGTCAGGATGGTGGCATGCGACGGGACCGTAATCGGCACGGCCGTGGCGGCATTCTCGCACCGCACCCCTTCGGCGGCCAGCGCGTCGATG
>CAZOMH010000242.1:0-6532 GCA_964580415.1 uncultured Nitrospirales bacterium | reverse complement strand
GAAAGACGCCTATGTCATCCTGCACCGCGTTCCCGGAGGCGTCGCGTTCGTCCCTGCCCTCAAAAAGCTGCTGTCCGGCACCCTCGGCAACGGCAATCACCGCATGGCCGCGGGACTCGAGCCGCACCCGCAGCGCCTCAAGAAAGACCGGCAGCGAAAATGGGATTTCGGGAACGATGCAGAAATTCACCTCGTTGTCCGCAAGCGCCGCATAGGCGGCAATGAAGCCCGATTCGCGTCCCATGAGTTTCACCAGGCCCACGCCGTTGCGGGCGCCGGTGGCCTCGCTGTGCGCCGCGGTAATGGACCGGCGGGCCTCTTCGACCGCCGTGATAAATCCGAAAGAGCGGTCAATATAGGAAATGTCGTTGTCGATGGTTTTGGGAATGCCGATCACGGCGATGTCCAGTTTGCGGCGGGAAATCTCCGCGCACAGGGCCGCCGCCCCGCGCTGCGTGCCGTCGCCCCCGACGGTGAACAGGATGCCGATGCCCATACGCTCCAGCGTGTCCACCATTTCCACGGGGTCCTGGTTGCCCCGCGAAGAACCCAGAAATGTGCCGCCGAGCCGCTGGACGTTGTTTACCGCATCGGGGTTTAATTCCACCGGACTGTGCCCGTACTGCGGCGCAAGCCCCTCGTAGCCGTACCTGAACCCGTATATGCGGCGGACGCCGTAGTGGTGGTGCAGACTCAAAACGACGGCGCGAATCACGTCGTTCAGTCCGGGACACAGCCCGCCGCAGGTCACAATGCCGCAGGCCAGCGCGGCCGGATCAAAGTGGATGCGGTCACGCGGGCCGCCAGTCTCCATCGCGGGGACGGGCAACCCTTGGCGCAGGCAGTCCTCAATGTCCGAAAGCCGGGTGTGGTAGAGCACCCGGCGGCTGTCGGGAACAAAGTCCACCCCCTTCATGGGAGACGGTATGAGGCACTCGCCAAGGCGCTCAATTCCAAAGTCCGGCATCTGGTTTTCCATGGGCTCCCTCGCACTCCGCTCTGTTGGACGCCCGGTTCGCGGGCGCCGTTGCTAGTCCAGTTCCATCGGGCGCACCCGCCATATCTTTTCGCAATACTCCCGCACGGAACGGTCCGACGAAAACTTGCCCATCCTCGCGACGTTGCGGATGGACATGCGTGCCCATCCGCTTTGGTCGCGGTAGGCCTTCGAAACGCGCTCCTGGCAGTCGATATAGGACTGATAGTCGGCAAACAGCATGTAGTCGTCGCGGTTCATCAGCGTGTCCAGCAGGGGCCGGAAAAGGGATTTGTCGCCGCGGGAAAAGGCCCCCGACGCGATGAGGTCCACCGCCTCCCTGAGTTCGCTGTTGCCGTTATACCAGTCGGCGGGACGGTATCCGTCCGCCTTCATGCCGGCCACCTGCTGCGCCGTGAGACCAAAGAGGAAGAAGTTCTCATCCCCCACGCCTTCCCGAATTTCGATGTTTGCGCCGTCCAGCGTGCCGATGGTAAGCGCGCCGTTCATCGAAAACTTCATGTTGCCCGTGCCCGAGGCCTCCTTGCCGGCGGTCGATATCTGCTCGGACAGGTCGGCGGCGCGGTAAATCCACTCGCTGTTCTTCACGTTGAAGTCGGGAAAGAACACGACTTTCAGGCGGTCCGCCATGGAGGCGTCGCTGTTGACGACGCTTCCGACCGCGTTGATGAGTTTGATGATCAGTTTCGCGGCATAGTAACCGGGGGCCGCCTTGCCGCCGAAGATCACCGTACGGGGCGTGAACTCCATTCCGGGATCGCGCTTGAGCCGGTTGTAAAGGGTGACCACATGCAGCAGATTCAGGTGCTGGCGCTTGTACTCGTGAATGCGCTTCACCTGGATGTCGAACATGGATTCGGGGTCCACAACCGTGCCCGTGCGTTCCCGGATCAGGGCGGCAAGGCCGCTCTTGTTCCGGCCTTTTGCCTCCATCCATTCGCGCTGAAACGCCGCATCGCCGGCAAAAGTGTCAAGCTGTTTCAATTCCCCCTCAAGACGGGTGACCCAGCCGTCGCCAATCTTCCGGGTGATTAAGCCCGCCATGCGCGGATTGTAGAGCGCCATCCAGCGCCTGGGCGTAACCCCGTTGGTCACGTTCAGGAACCGTTCGGGCCACAGTTCGTAGAAGTCGCGCAGAATGGTCTCCTTCACCAGTTCCGTGTGCAGTTCGGCAACCCCGTTGACCGCCCGGCTGCCGATCACCGCCAGATGGGCCATGCGCACGTAACGGGCGCCGCTTTCATCAATAATGGACATTCGGGCAATGCGGTCTTTGTCCCCCGGATAACGCGCCCCCACCTCTTCCAGAAAACGGCGGTTGATCTCGAAGACAATCTCCAGATGCCTGGGCAGAACCTGGGCAAAAAGACCAACGGGCCATTTTTCCAGCGCTTCGGGCAGCAGTGTGTGGTTGGTGTAGGAGAAGGTGTTTTTCGTGATGTTCCACGCCTGATCCCAATCCATAAAATGCTCGTCCACCAGCAGGCGCATCAACTCCGCCACCGCGATGGAAGGATGCGTGTCGTTCAGTTGAAACGCAAACGACTTGTGGAACGAGTCCAGCGCCAGGCCGCGCAGCCCGTGTATGCGCAACGCATCCTGAAGCGAGCAGGAAACGAAGAAATACTGCTGGCTCAGCCGCAGTTTCTTGCCCGCCTCGGGCTCGTCGTTGGGGTAGAGCACCTTGGACAGGGTCTCGGAGAAGACCTTTTCCTCGACAGCGCCATAGTAATCGCCCGTGTTGAACGCCTTGAAGTCGAACGACTCGACCGCCTCGGAGCGCCACAGGCGCAGCAGGCTCATGGAGCGGTTCCGGTATCCCGGTATGGCCGTGTCATAGGCCACGCCTTTGACCCGGCAGGCCGGCACCCAGCGTTTTCGGAAAAGGCCCTGTTCGTCCGCGTAGGCCTCGGTATGCCCTCCCAAATCCACCTCGCGGGCGATTTCAGGACGGCATATTTCCCAGGGATTCCCCAGGGACAGCCACTTGTCCGTAATCTCAGCCTGCCACCCGTCCCTGATTTCCTGGTCGAAAATGCCAAACTCGTAACGGATGCCGTAACCAATGGCGGCCACACCCAGGGTTGCAAGCGAATCCATGTAACAGGCGGCCAGCCGGCCAAGACCGCCGTTGCCCAGGCCCGGTTCTTCCTCCGTTGCCAGAAGTTCCGTCAGGTCAAGTCCCAAGTCCTCCACTGCCCGGCAAAAAGGTTCGCCAATGCCAAGATTGAGCAGGGCGTTGCCCAGGTGCGGCCCCATCAAAAACTCGGCCGAAAGGTAACCCACCGTGCGCGGGGCGTTATTGGCCAGATGCTCTATTCCGGAAATCCAGCGCTGCATCATCCGGTCGCGCACCGCATGGGCCGCCGCCATGTACCAGTCATTCTTGGTCGCCAGGTCCGGCCCCCGTCCCTGGGTGTAGTACAGGTGATCGAGAATCGCCTTCTTCAGGCTCTCGGCGCTTTCGGCACCCTCCGGTGCCGACTGGTCCGCCCCGGCGTTCCTTTGCATCGGACTCACAACGGTTTCCTCCATCTGTTTGCAGCCACATAATCGCCCACTGTGCGGGAAAGTCTCCGGACATCCCAACGCGGGGCTTTTACCGCACTATCCTCCGAATTCCTGTCCACCGAATTAAGAGGCCGGAAAACAGAGTAACGCGACGGTTCTGCTGCGGGACAATAATAACACTAATTTCCGCACTTCCGGAGAAGCGTGTAAAGTAACGCGCGGGCGGGAAACGGTTTGCCCGTCACGAAACCGCATTGCGTTGGCGGCACAGTAGGATGGGTATCGGCCCTCCATGGGAAAAAAGCGGCAATATTGAAGAGAATGCGCATACTGGGATTACGGTTGCGTATGTCAATGTTTTATGGTTTAATCTGGTATGTTACATGCGAATTATGAAGAGTGCGGCGTTGTTTTGTTAAGATATGACCCGGGCGGGCGGAACACACGCGGATAATGACTGGCTGACAGAATACTGTTTGATGGTGGACGACGACATGTCTGAATACAACCCTGGAGGACCAAGGCTCATGGTGCGGTCTCAACGTTTCGGTATCTTGCGGCACCGGGCAGTAATGCTGTTCCCGCTTCTTCTCCTCGGATTCATATGCGCCCCCGGGAATGCCGCAAATGCGGCAGCCAAGGAAGCCGCCGCGTCCGCGGGGCCGCCGCCCGGAGTTGTGGTCGAGGAACTCCATCCGCAAACGGTGGCGATCCCCTCCGACTTTGTCGCACGCACGGTTGCCGATCAGACCGTGGAGATTTGCGCACGCATCGAAGGCGTGCTCGTCGAAATGTCTTTCGAGGAAGGCAAGAAAGTGCAGAAGGATCAGGTGCTTTTCCGTATCGATCCGGCACTCTACGAGGCGAATCTTCAAACCGCCAGAGCCCAACTGGCCAAAGCCGGGGCCGACCTCACGCTGGCGCAGGACAAAGTATCCATTCGGGCTGCCGAGGCGAACGTAAAACAGGCCGAGGCGTCGCTGGTCAAAGCGGACCAGGACGTCGCGCGCATGGAGCCGCTGGTCAAAGAGGAAGCCGTGCCGCAACAGGACCTTGATGGGGCCGTGGCGCAGCAAAAAGTCGCCCAGGCCAACCTGGAATCGGCAAAGGCGCACCGGGAAAACACCGCACTGACCCAGAAGGTAAACATTGAACAGGCTCTCGCCGCCATCGAGTCGGGAAAAGCCGCCGTGGCCAAGGCCGAGTTGGACCTTTCCTACACCGTCATAAAGTCACCCCTGGACGGTATCATCGGCCGCCAGGAGGTGTCCGTGGGCAATCTCGTGGGCCGGGGCCAACCGACACAGTTGGCGACGGTTTCGACAACGGACCCCATGCGGGTTGACTTCAGCCTCAGTGAAGCGGACTACCTGGTGTTCATGAAACGGCGCCTCGCGGGCGGTGAGAACAAATCGGGAGGGGAACTGGGGCTGGTGCTCGCCGACGGCTCCCTCTATCCGCAGAAGGGCGCTCTGGTCATGATTGAGCGCGGACTCGACCCGACCACCGCGACAATTCCCGTAAGCGCCTCGTTCCCAAACCCGGACAATCTGCTGCGGCCGGGGCTGTTCGCGCGCGTGCGCGCCGAGGTGCGGCAGATTGAAAACGCGCTGCTTGTGCCGCAGCGCGCCGTATTGGAAATGCAGGGGGCCAAGACGGTCCTGATCGTCGGACCGGACAACGTCGTGGCGGCCCGAACAGTCACCCTGGGAGACCGTCTGGGCGGAGACTATGTCGTGCAGGGCGGATTGAACGCCGGAGACCGCGTTATTGTTGAGGGCCAGCAGAAAGCCCGTCCCGGCAAGCCGGTGACCCCTGCGGCCCCGGCCGCCCCGGCCGCGCCGGAAAGGAAATAGCGCATGTTCGCACATTTCTTCATCCGGCGCCGCGTCACCGCGGTCGTTATCTCGTTGGTCATCCTGCTGGTGGGCGGTTTGTCCATCCTTACCCTGCCCATAGCGCAGTTTCCCGCCATTTCGCCGCCGGCCGTGTCGGTGGACACCACCTACACCGGCGCAAGCGCCACCGTCGTCGAGCAGTCCGTGGCCACCGCCATCGAGAAGGAAGTCAACGGCGCGACCGGCATGATCTACATGGCCTCAAAAAGCTCCGCCGACGGCCGCTACACACTCACCTGCACCTTCGCCGTGGGCACGGATGTGGACATGGCCGCCGTGGACGTGCAAAACCGGGTCAAGAAGGCCGAGGGCAATCTGCCTTCCGAAGTGAAGAACTACGGCATCTCGGTAAAGAAGAAATCGCCCGACATGCTCATGGTGCTCTCCATCTACTCGCCCGACAAAACGTACGACAGCCTTTTCCTGAGCAACTACACCACGCTGAACCTGATTGACACCCTGGCCCGCACCCCGGGCGTGGGCGACACCTTCATTGTGGGGCAGCAGGACTACGCGATGCGGCTCTGGCTGCGTCCGGACAAGCTGGCCAAGATGGGGCTTACCGCCACCGACGCGGCCAATGTCATTCGTGATCAGAATGTGCAGGCGCCCGCCGGCCAGGTCGGCCAGCCGCCCGCCAGGTCGGGCGTGGACATCCAGTACACGGTGAACGTCCGGGGGCGTCTGGAGCAGGCGGAGGAATATGACAACCTCATCCTGCGCACGCTGCCGGACGGCTCCATCCTGCGCATGAAGGATGTCGCGCGGTCGGAACTGGGCGCGCAAAGCTACAACTCCTTCGGCCGTTTCAACGGGGTGCCCTCCACGCTCGTGATCATTTACCAGGCGCCCGGCGCCAACGCCCTGGAAACCGCCAAAGGCGTCCGCGCGGCCATGAAACAGATGTCCGAATCGTTCCCCGAGGGGCTCAAGTACGACATCTCCATGGACAACACCACCTTTGTCACGGCCTCCATCGACGAGGTGATGAAGACCCTCTTCGAAGCCCTCGTGCTGGTGCTGATCGTGGTGTTCGTGTTCCTCGGCAATGTCCGGGCCACGTTCATTCCCATGCTTGCCGTGCCGGTGTCGCTCATCGGCACTTTCGCCTTCTTCGGCCCCCTTG
>CAZOMH010000241.1:0-6534 GCA_964580415.1 uncultured Nitrospirales bacterium | reverse complement strand
CCGGTTCCTGGTGCATCTTCTTGAAGGTCATCAGGTTGGGCGCCCAGAGGTGCTTTACGGGGTCCACGTCGATATGGATGACAGCCGCTGTCCCCGACTGCCGCGCCTTTTCAAGGGCCTTCCTGAGCGCTGCGGGAGACTGCACCCGCGCGCCGAATGCGCCCATGGCCTCGGCGACCCGGTCGAAGCGTATTTCACCCAACTCGGTGTTGACCGTTTCCCCGGGTTTGAGTGTCTTGAACAAGACGGTCTTCCAGGGGTGCGTCGCGAACTGCTGCGTCATCTTTACCATGCCCCACTGTTTGTCGCAGCAGACGAGGAAGACGACGCGGAGTCTGTTTCGGACCGCAGTTTCGATCTCCTGAATGTTGAATCCCATGGCCCCGTCGCCGATGATGCAATACACGTCCCTTTCGGGAAATGCCGCGGCCGCGCCCAGCGCCTGCGGAACGCCGGCGCCGAGCATGCCAAACTTGGCGGTCATGAGCAGCGTGTTGGGTTCCTTCACCTGGTGGAAGAACTGCCCCCATATGGTCGTGTTGCCTCCGTCCAGAATGCAGACCGCGTCACGGGAAAAGACGTCGTCGCACACATGGGCGACATGCGCCGTGTTGAGCGGTTCGGCAAGGTCCTTCAGGTGTTTGTCGAGGCCTGCGCGCTGCGCGCGCTGCTCCGAGGCATACCCCTCAAGGCGCTGTTTTCTCTGGAGCAGTGGCGCCTTTTCACCGCGCCGGACGAGGGCCGCATGGAGTTCCGCAAGGAATACCTTCGCATCGGCAAGGACGGCCAGGTCCACCGGCCTGTTCAGGCCGAGGATGTCCTCGTCGTTGTCCACCTGTATGGTTGTTTGCCCGGATGCCCGGGCCCAGTTGGGCGCCTTGCCCCACCAGTCTGTCTCGCCGAGCCGCGAACCCACCACGAGCAGCACGTCGGCCTCGTTGCGCACGCGGTCCAGCAGGTCCACATAGGGCATGGGCACCGCCGACGGGGACTCTTCCGACAGGGCGGCCCGCGCTCCCCAACTCGTGGACACCGGCGCATGCAGCAGTTCGGCCACCCCGCGCAGTTCGCCAAAGGCCAGCGCGTGGACAACCCCGCTGCCGGCGTGAACCAGGGGCGCCTTCGCATCCGCCAGCAAGTCCGCCGCGCGCTCCACCAGCGCCGGGTCGGGTTGGATCGGCAGGGTGCGGCGGTATGTCCCGGGCGGCGGAAGCAACGGCGGAATGTCCTTGCCGTTGACGATACTTTCCGGGATGTCCACATGCACCACGCCCGGTCTTCCCTTAAAGGACCAGCGGAACGCGCGCTTGATGAACTCGGGAATGCGCGCAAAGGAGGGAACACTTCCGCTCCACTTCGCCGTGGGCGCAATCACGCCGACCTGGTCGAAACACTGGTACGCGCCGCCCCGGTCGGGATTGCTGACGCCCACACGGCGCGAACTGGTGATGAGCAGCACACGGTTTCCCTCGGCCTGCTCAACCACCACTCCCGGAAGCACATTGGCAACGCCGGGACCGCTGCTCGCCAGACACACGCCCAAGCGGCCCGTGAGCCGCGCATAGGCACCTGCCATATGCGCGGCGCAGGCCTCGTGGCGGGGAGTGATCAACCGTATGCCGTGCCTGCGCAGGGCAAAGTTCAACGCCAGGTAGGACCCGTCGATGATGCCGAACACGGTGTCCACGCCTTCGTTCTTGAGCATGCGCGCGACAATTTCGCCGCCTGACAATTTTTCCATGTGCGAGTCCTTTGTGCAAATCCCCGTTGCCTTGGGTTTGCCGGGAAATACGGTGCCCGTCTGGTGGCGCGGGGGAGAGACCGCCGGCCCGCGGCGGGATCAGGCCGCGTGGTTTGCCGTCCCAAAGAGCGGTGTGGACAGGTAGCGTTCTCCGGAATCCGGAAGGACGACAACAATGAGTTTGCCCTCGTATTCGTCGCGGGCGGCAAGCCGCAGGGCCACCGCCGCCGCGGCGCCGCTGCTTATGCCGCTGATAATGCCTTCTTCACGGGCCAGCCGAAGCGATGTTTCAAAGGCCTCTTCGTTGGTGGCCTGCTCGATCTTGTCGACCACACCCAGGTCGAGCGTGTCCGGTTTGAACCCCGCGCCGATACCCTGAATCTTGTGCGGTCCGGGACTGCCTCCGGACAGCACGGGAGAGCCGGCCGGTTCAACGGCAACGGTCTCAATAGCCTTGTGCTGTTTGATGTATTTGCTCACACCCGTGATCGTCCCTCCCGTTCCGACGCCCGCCACGACAACGTCAACCTGTCCGCCGCTGTCCCTCCATATCTCGGGACCGGTGGTCTTGAAATGAATCTGCGGATTGGCGGGATTCTTGAACTGCTGGGGCAGGAAATACGCCGGGTTTTCCGCGGCAATCCGTTCCGCCTCGCGAATGGCGCCGGGCATGCCCGTTTGACCCGGCGTGAGAATCAATTCCGCGCCAAAAGCCTTGAGTATGTTTCTCCGTTCGATACTCATCGTTTCGGGCATGGTAAGGATGAGTCTGTACCCGCGCGCGGCGGCCACAAAAGCCAGCGCAATTCCCGTGTTGCCTGAAGTCGGTTCAATAATCGTGTCGCCGGGTTTGAGCACGCCCCGTTCTTCGGCATCCCAAACCATGGCCGCCCCGATACGGCATTTCACTGAATAGGAGGGATTGCGGCCCTCCACCTTCGCGATTACCTTGCCCTTCAGGCCTTTGTCCAGGGTGTGAAGCCGGACCAGCGGCGTGTTGCCGATGCTGAGCGTGTTGTCTGCGTAGTACCCCATGACGTGTTCCTTTCATGTGTTTCGGGTTTGTGCCGTCCTACGGTTGCGCTCCGATGATTGAAGCTCACATGAACCGCAGGTCGATGTCTATTTGTTTGTCAATCTACCACATCATAATCAGGTTTGTCAAGATAAAGCACCAGGCAATGCCCTGCCCGCCGGAAAAACACTGAGATCAGGAGGACAGGCCCCGCAAACGTGATTCGTTTCTGAAGCCGGGCGTTTCAAATCCACATCCGGACCTGCCCCCCCCGGAACCTTCCTCAGATTTGCCAATCGAGGGGCTGTTCCTGCTTGAAGGTCTTCGGTTTCTGATCGCGGTACTGCAGTTCCGGGTTCTTCACGGTGACACGCGTGTTGGGCGGGACGGACCGCGTGACAAAAACATTGCTGCTGATAACGACGCCCTTCCGGATAACCGTTTCACCACCGAGGATGGACGCGCCCGAATAGACGGTGACTTCGTCTTCCAGAACCGGGTGGCGCGCCACACCGCGCAATTTCTGTCCGCCCCGGGTGGACAATGCCCCCAGGGTAACGCCCTGATATATCTTGACGTGGTCGCCGATGCGGCTGGTTTCACCGATAACCACGCCGGTGCCGTGGTCGATAAAGAAATATTCGCCGATGGTGGCCCCGGGATGAATGTCGACACCCGTGGTGCTGTGCGCATATTCGGCCATGATGCGCGGAACCAGGGGCACGCTACGCAAATACAGCTCATGGGCAAGCCGGTAAACAGTTATGGCAAGAAAGCCCGGATAGGAAAAGATAATTTCGTCGGTGTCCACGGCGGCCGGGTCGCCGTCAAAAGCGGCCTGGACATCCGTTGCCAGCACGGCCCGAAGCCGGGGGAGGGTTCCGAGAAAGTCGTTTACGATCCGGTCGGCGCGGGTTTCGCTGTCAGGAATGGTTTCGCCACGGCGTGCGGCTTCGTGGAGAATGGCGTTCTGCACCTGTTTCAAAAGACGGTCGTGAATACTCACCAGCAAATTGCCCACATGATACTCCAGGGTGCCCGCAACAAGATTTTGCTTTCCAAAATAGCCCGGAAATAGGAGCTGGCGCAGCAGATGTATTATCTCAACAATGGCATCGTGATTGGGCAGCCTGCCGGAATCAATGTGGCACGTTTTCGGTTCCGCGCGATAGCTTTCGACGATGGTTGCAACCAGTTCGGAAAAGTCGTTTGGAGGATTCTGGCTCATTCTTGTTTCCTTTGCGAAGAGGTTTTTTGCTCATCTTGACATACCTAATCATGATATGGTAGATTCTCTGTGTGGAGTATACCACAGGTCACATGGTCAGATGCACACTCAATGTTTGCCGGCCGGAATTGAATGGTATTTCTCATGAGCCATGAGCACAATAGTTCACATATATGCAGCGAGCCCGTCTCCCTGACAACGCAGGTTCATCCCGAATCTCCCGTTGGCGGTGCGGTGCCCGGACCCAACGGTCTGGCAGCGCAGATTGGGCGTACCCCGCTCATTTTGCTGGCCCGGCTCGCGAAGGACCTGCCCCAGGGGGTGGAGGTTCACGCAAAAGCCGAACACCTAAACCCGGGCGGGTCCGTCAAGGACAGGGCCGCATGGTCCATGATTCGCGACGGCATCTCCAGCGGCAGGCTCCGTCCGGGAATGACCATCCTGGACGCGACCAGCGGCAATACCGGCATCGCCTACGCCATGATTGCCGCGACACTGGGGTATCGGGTGGCATTGTGCCTGCCGAAGAACACCAGCACGGAGCGCAAACGCATCATGCGCGCTTATGGGGCGGAACTCATCGAGACCGACCCCCTGCAAAGCTCGGACGGCGCGCAAATTCGCGCCATGGAACTGGCCGCCGGGGCACCGGACAAGTATTTTTACCCGGACCAGTACAACAACGATGCCAACTGGCGCGCCCACTATGAGACCACCGCGCCGGAAATCTGGGAGCAGACCGGCGGGCGGATAACGCACTTCATCGCCGGGATGGGCACTTCGGGAACCTTCACCGGCACGGTCCGCCGGTTGAAGGAACTGAACCCCAAGCTGTATGCCGTGCGCATGCAGCCCGATTCCCCCCTGCACGGACTGGAGGGGATGAAGCACATGGAGACCACCATCGTGCCCGGCATCTACGACGCCTCGCTGGCCGATGAGGAAGTGGAAGTCGCCACGGAAGACGCCCAGGAGACGGCCCTGCTTCTTGCCCGCAGGGAGGGCCTGTTTGTCGGCGTAAGCTCAGGCGCCAACGTTTTCGCGGCGATCCGGCTGGCCCGGACGCTGCCCAAAGGGTCGGTTGTGGTGACTGTCCTGTGCGATACCGGAATGCGCTACCTGGGCGACTCCTTTTGGGAGGAGTGCCTGCCATGATCAGGCTGAAACCAGAACATTTGGAAGCCATCCGGCAGCATGGCGAGGCGGATTATCCGCACGAATGCTGCGGACTGCTGATTGGCCTGATCGATGCGCAGGGCGCCAAAAGCGTGGTGGAAACGGTCCCCATTTCCAACGCGCGCGAAAAAGAGGCCAAACGCAATCGGTTCCTCATAGGTCCGGAGAAACTGCTGGCGGGCGAGCGGCTTGCCCGGCAAAAGAAACTTGATGTGGTGGGTTTCTACCACTCCCATCCCGACCACCCCGCCGCCGCATCACAATTTGATCTTGACCATGCCTGGCCCGTGTATTCCTATATAATCGTATCCGTAAACCAGGGCCGCGCGGGCGACCTGCTTTCGTGGGAATTGAAAGACGACCGCTCGTGTTTCAGTTCCGAGGAAATAGAGGAAGGAGAATAGACCATGTCCGTTTCAATCCTGGTTCCCACGGCGCTGCGCCGCTTTTCCGGCGACCAGTCCGAGACCGTCGTGGAGGCGAAGACTGCCGGTGAAGCTCTTGACCAACTGGCGGCAATGCACCCGGACCTGCGAAAGCACCTGTTCAACGACCAGGGAGCGTTGCGCAGTTTCGTCAATGTCTACGTGAATGACGAGGACATTCGGCATCAATCAGGCTTGGATACTCCGGTCCCCGACGGGGCCACGGTTATGATCGTGCCGTCGATTGCGGGTGGCGCGGCGGCGACTTCGTTGGAAGTGGACACGGAGGACCTGCCCGAACTTACCAACCAGGAACTTTCCCGGTACAGCCGCCACTTGATTTTGCCGGAGGTTGGTGTTACGGGCCAGCGCAAACTCAAGAACGCCAGAGTGCTAATCGTCGGTGCCGGCGGACTGGGCGCGCCGGTGGGCCTGTACCTGGCCGCGGCCGGAGTGGGCCATTTGGGCTTGGTCGATTTCGACGTGGTCGATGAGTCCAATCTTCATCGTCAGGTGATTCACGGCACGCGCGATGTGGGCCGTCCCAAGGTTGCCTCGGCAACCGACCGACTCTATGACGTAAACCCCCGTGTGCATGTGGAGGCCTATGAAACACGCCTCACCAGCCAGAATGCGTTGGAACTTTTCGCCGGATACGACGTCATCGTGGACGGCACGGACAATTTCCCGACACGCTATCTGGTCAACGACGCCTGTGTGCTGCTGGGCAAGCCGAATGTGTATGGCTCTATTTTCCGGTTCGAAGGACAGGCCAGCGTTTTCTGGGCCAAGGCCGGTGCGTGCTATCGGTGCCTGTATCAGGAGCCGCCGCCGCCGGGACTGGTTCCTTCCTGTGCGGAAGGCGGCGTGCTGGGCGTGCTGCCCGGCATCATCGGCTCGATCCAGGCCAATGAAACGATCAAGCTGATCCTGGGCGGTGGCGACCCGC
>CAZOMH010000240.1:0-6557 GCA_964580415.1 uncultured Nitrospirales bacterium | reverse complement strand
ACTACCTGGCCGAGTCGGCGTTGCCGGTCTACATCCTGCACCAGGCGGGCATCGTGGTGCCCGGCTGGTACATCGTCCACCTTGCCCTCCCGCTTCCCGCGCGCTTCGCCCTGTTGCTGGTTGTGTCGGTGACGGTTACCATGGCCGTGTACCACTTCCTGGTGCGGCCCTTCAGCATGACGCGCAGGCTCACCGGGATGAAGGCGAAGGGGAGGCAAGTCGCGTAGCGAAAAGCGGGGACAGACACGTCTCCGCTTCGCTCCGCTTGCGTCAGTCCCGGTTTTTCGCCGGCGGGAGTCAGGAGATCATGCGTGCAATGGCAAAGGCGGCCGCCGCGGCAAGTCCGCCGACCACGGCTGTCTGGAGCGCGCTGCGCGCCACAGACACGCCGCTGAAATGGCCCTTCACGCCGCCGAACACGGTCAACGCTGCAAGCGTCACCGCCACGGACACCCACAGGGCCGCCTGTATGGTGGGCATGACGATGTACGCGCTCAGCGGGATGAAGCCGCCGGCGATATAGGCCCCGGCAATCGTGAGCGCACTGCGCCAGGCGCGTTTTGGGTCGGGCTCTTCCAGGCCCAGTTCAAAGCGCATCATGAAGCGGACCCAGTCCTTGGGCCGCTGGCGCAACGACTGCACCACGCTTTCGCTTTCCTCTGTTGTGAGCCCGTAGGTCTCGAATATCTCGCGCACCTCGTCGGCCTCGCGCTCCGGAAGTGTTACGATTTCCTCCTCCTCGCGCGCCAGTTCGCTGTAGTAGTGCTCGGCGTCCCCGCGCGCGGCCAGATAGCCGCCCAGGCCCATGGCGATGGACCCGGCCGCAATCTCGGCCAGGCCCGCCGTGACGATGACGTGGGTCTGCGAAACCGCGCCGGTAAGCCCGGCCGCCAGCGCAAAGGGCACCGTCAGTCCGTCCGACATCCCGATGACCACATCGCGCACCGTTTCGCCCGCGGTAAAATGCTTTTCCATGTGCGGTGTCACTGGCATCTCTGTTCTCCCTGCGTGTGCGGCCCCGTCCGGCCCGGCCGCGTTGTGCCCTAATAGTACGGGTTCCCGGGGGGCTGTGCCAATTGCGGGTCGCACCCGGACCTTTCCTGTTCCCGCACGGCGCGTTGAGCGCTTTCCATGCAGCCATGTATCATGGCCATGGATAAGACACTCCATCGGAAAACAACCGTCCCGCAAGAGGAACACCGGCATGCATCACACCACTCGCTGCGCTTTGGCAGCGGCACTGTTTATCGGCATGCAGGCGCTTGCCGTTGCTGAAGAGACTGGCGGCGGCGGAACGCCCGTTGACGTGGGTGATCGTACGCAGTGGTTCATTGACGACGCCTTCTTTGCCGCGTCATCCAACATAACGCTGCGTGTCGTGCCCCCAACAAAGACCGGCGAGCGCACTCTCTGGTCCGACCGCCCCTGGGAAGACGCCACGCTGAACTGGTTCAGCGTGATGGAGGACGGCGGCAAGTACCGCATGTGGTACGAGTGCTACGACGTGGAGGGATGGCCCACCACGAACGACACGTCGTTCTGTTATGCCGAGTCGGCCGACGGTATTCGTTGGGAGAAGCCCGCGCTCGGGCTCTTCCCCTATCACGGTGAAAACGCGAACAACATCCTCTTCCGGCAGATCGGTGCCGAGGGTGCCCATTCGCGCGTCCATGGCACAGGCGTCTTCAAAGACCCCAACGCGCCGCCGGAGGCGCGCTACAGGGCCGTGTCGCAGGGAATGTTCAAGGCATTCAACCCGCCGTACCGCGTCGCGGGCATGCACTCCGCCGACGGTCTCCGCTGGACGCGCGGGGGCGGTCCCATTTGCGATGTCTTCGCCGACAGCCAGTACTCCGCGTTCTGGGACCCCTCGCTCAGCCAATATGTGCTCTATGGCCGCGTAAACGGACACGGCCGGGCCATCGGTCGCAGCAAGAACCCCGCGTTCGATCATTTTGCCCCGCTGGAACTGGCACTGCAGACCGACGATAAAGACCCGCCCGAAACGGACCTCTACAATCCCGCCGCAGTCCTGTATCCCGATGCGGACCGCGTGTATCTGATGTTTCCAAGTCTCTACAACCATGCATCGGACACGCTCGACATTCATCTGGCCGTGAGCCGCGACGGCGTTCACTGGTCCTGGCCCGAACGCGGCACACCTTTCATCCCTCTCGGCACGGCCGGCAGTTTCGACAGCGGTTCACTGTACATGGGGCAGGGTATAATCCGTTCCGGCAATGAACTATGGCTGTATTACAGCGGTTCGCCCCTGAAACACAACGAAGCCGAACTTGAACAACTCGCCAAACCGGAAAACAAGCGCGTGTTCAGCCGCGCTGTTGCGCGGCGGGACGGACTGGTCTGCGCCGAGGCCGGGGAACAGGAAGGCGGCTTCACCACGCCGCCCCTGTCCTTTTCCGGAACACGCCTGCTGTTCAACGCAAAAACCGAAGGGAACGGCGAGATTCGCGTCGGCCTGCTCGATGCGGACGGCAAAGCTATCGTCGGACGCGGCCTGGACGACTGCCACCCCCTCACAGGTGACCACTTGGATGAAGAGGTCGCCTGGAAGGGCGGTGCTGGTATTGGGGCAGCCACCCCAATCAGGATCACTGTGAAAATGCGCGACGCCCGTCTTTTTGCGTTTCGCTTCGCACACTGAACCAGAGGAACCCGTCCAGACCGTCACTTGTGCCCCTTGGGAATCCCGGGCGGTTCAAGGAGTCTCCTGAGCGCCGCCACATGATCCTGAAACGCGGCGCGGCCCCGGAGGGTGGCCCGTATGAAGGTGCGCGGCTTGCGCTCCATGAACACCTTCTCCTGCTCCAGGTACCCGGCCTCTTCCAGCTTCAGCAGGTGCGCACCCAGGTTGCCATCCGTAGTTTTCAGGATATCGCGCAGGTAGGTAAAGTTCACATGCTCCTTGGGGCCCAAAGCCGATAGGGCCGACATGATTTGCAGGCGGACCGGCTGATGGATGGTGGCGTCGAGTTCAGGCATGCCGTTCACGCCCCGTCATGGTCCGGCGGACACGCAGGCGCATCCAGAAACCGCAACCGAAGAGCACGCCGCCGCCGGCCACCGCCATGAGCGGGAAAAACACCGGCAAAAACAGGAAATAGGCCGCTGCCGTGAGCGCGGTAAGTCCAAGACCTATCCAGATGAAGAAGTTCTGTTCCAGCCAGAGCCCCATCACGACGTAGGCGAACATGGGAATAAGCGCGTTGATCGCGGCCATCGCCTTGGAACCGTTCGGACCGCTGTGGAGAAGCACCTGGTTTCCGTTGCTGCAAAGCACGGACAGACCCAGATAGCAATACCCGTACAGGGTCCACCAAAACAGACCGATGCGTCGGCCGACAGTGTTCTTAATGGGTGGCTGCCGCCGCTTTTCCGCGACTATCATCGCCGTCACGCCCACGGCAACCAGCAAAAACCAACCGGCGTGGAATATCCCGGGCCACCCCGCCACGGTGACGATGTGGCTCCACAAAAATCCGGCAACCCATATCGCTCCCCATAACATCACGATGATATCCGTGCCCGCAAGCGCCGCAACGGTGCGTGTGTTTTCGGCCACCCGGCCTGCGTCTTCCAGCGCCAGCCTTGCTTCGTCAGGGGTCATGTTCATGATTTGCGCCTTTCTTTGTAGAGAACTCTGGATTATAGAGTACTCTATTCCAGCGCGCTTGTCAAGGAAAAGCGCGAAGGGTTACTGCCGTGTCTTTACCGAAAAGGATTGAAAGCGCAGCGCTCCCGCTGGCGCATCGATTCTAAGGCTGCCGCCGCGGGCATCGTTCGCGCGCATGGTGAAACACCAGGCGTCGTTCACAAAACACTCGATCACGGTGTCTTCAACGAAGGCCTTCACGTCCATCGGCGCGCCGGGATCGAAATCACAAAAGCGTTCATAGGCGCGGTACGGGTCGCCAAGCGTGATCTTTTTGTCAGTGAATCCAATCTTGAGCCGGTACCCGGATGAGGGTGTTGCTGCGTTCGCCCGAAAAGAGATTTGCGCCGTTTCGGTCGGTGTCACCGCTTTGAGCCGGCAATGAAGCAGGTAGTCACTCGGCACGTCCATCTCCCGCCCAAGCGGTGGCCCCTCCGGCAGCGACAGCACGGTCTTGCCGTAGGCGTCCAGCACTTGTCTCGCGGGACGCTGGCAAAGCCGTCCCTGCGCGTCGGCGTACAGATCGCGCGGCATGCACATGACGCCGCCCCAGCGGCCCTGTCCTGAATCCCTGCCCCCTTCCCTGTCACCAATCCATCCCAGAAGAATGCGCTGCTTCCCGTCGAACATGGTCTTCGGCACAAACAACTCCCCACAGTCATAGGGCAGCATCCGCGTAAAGAAGGGCTCCGCCGGTGGTGCGGCCCAGGTGTAGTGACGATCCGCCGCAATGAGGTACCACCGCCCGTTTGTCTCGAACAGATGCGGACAGTCGCAAGACAGCGTTGTGGGACACACCAGCAGCGGTTTGCAGGGACTCCAGTGGACCAGGTCGTCGGACGTGTAGCGGGCGATGGCGGGTGAGGAACCGTCCGCCAGCGCCGCATGCAGCAGCAGTTGCCACCTGCCTTCATGCCTGTTCCAGGACACTTCGGGGTCGCGAAACGCCTGATGATGGTAGATCAGTTTGTCGTCAATGGCGCCGTTGACCGGCTTGCTCCAGTAGATGATGCCGTCCGCATAGAAGGTGTCCTCCGGCTGCTTTGTCCACGCGTCCAGGTCGGGACTCGTGGCGTGCATGACCTTCTGGTCACCCTTGGGATCGGCGCTGTTCTTGCCCGTGTAAAACAGGTGAAAGATTCCGCCGTGCTCGACAATGCTGCCGGTCCAGCAGTTCTCCCCGTCGGGGGACAGTCTGTCGCTCCCTTTCGCCAGCGCATCGGGCCGCTGTTCCCAATGCACCAGATTCCGGCCCGCGATATGACCCCAGCCGGAGCCCTTGAGGTAATAGACGTGGTAGGTTCCATCCCAGTAGAAGGGAATGGTGTCACCCAGCACACCTGTTTCCGGTCGGTAATGCAGGGCATTGGGCGAAGCATCCGCATTGGCCGCGCAGACTGCGCTGACGAGGACCAGGGCGAGCGCGGCGAACACAAAACCGATTTCCAATTTCCCGCTGGCAGTCAAGAGGCTATTTCCCTGCCGGTGCCGCACCCAGGACCCGGAACACCTGGTCCAGCGGCGGACGGACGTCACCCTCGGTGCCGCCGTCATCCTTTTCATTCTGGCCAATACTGTACACCACGTAGCCGGTGTCCGTGGTGCGCAGCATGATGGTGCTGTCCACGGTAAACGGGTCGAGTATGGGCCTGGGGATGAAATCGGGAACCATTGTTTCCCATTCGTCCGGGAGTTTTCCGTTTTTGAGGCGATACCGCTCCACCGCCACGGCACCCTGGGCGGCGGCCGCCTTCGCGGCGAGACGCGCGGCGGCAACCAGCGTACGACCCAACGCGGGCATCCTCCTGCCGCCATCACGGTTGTCGGGGCGACCCATACCGGGCATCACCGCCCTGGGGTCGGTCGCGGGAAACAGCTTGGCAATTTGCGCGTAGGGAAGCCGGCTCTCGTCAACGGTCCGCCTGGCTTCCTGGACCAATTCCTGCTTTGATTTGGCGTCCAGTTTGGGTTGCAGCATCGCCGGGTCCGGCGGAGGCGGTGCTGTATGCTCATTCGCTTCGGCCGCAGGGGCGCTGGCAGGGTCGCCGCCTTCCGCCGCGGCCGGCTCTTCCGTCGAGTCGGATTCCTGAGACTCCGCTTCCTCGGCCTTCTTTTCCATGCTGGCCTGCATTTGCTCCCGGCAGGCCTCCGCCGCAGCCTCCCGGGCGGCCTTTTCTTCGGGGGTCTCCGTTTCATAGCTCATCGTGACGCACAGTTCCCCCTGGAAGGCCCGCGTGACCGCCTCGCGGTCGTCCGCCTTGACCAGCGCGCCCTGCAGTTGCAGCAGCAGCCGCTCGTTGAGCGGCACGCGGTTTACCACCTGCTCCAGTGCGTCCACCGCAATGCTCCACAGGGCGATGCGCACCAATTGCGAAATGATGAGCGGCTCTTTGCGCAGCGACTGCGCCAGGGCCATGCCGTCCAGAAGCGACTGCACGGCCAGTTCGGCCTTGCCGTCGTCCGCCGCGTTGAGCGCCTGCGCCGCCAGCAGCCGGGCCAGGTCCCGCATGCGCGCAAGGTACTGCAGTTCCACGGCCGGTCCTTTCGTCAAGTCGGCGGGGAACCGGCACTGTGTCATGGCGGCCGCCTCGTGGAGCAACTGCAGCGTGGTGGTATTGGCTTCCAGAACTTTCACCAACACCCCTTTGGCCTTCGGGGACAACGGCTCGGCGGGCAGGGGCAACGGTTTGTCCCCTCCGAGAATGGGAGTTTCGCGGTCATATTCATCTTCAATCAAAACGCGCGCGTCCACCGCCTTCTGATAGACCAGTGCGGCGTTCACCCGGTCCTCCGCGGGCGGATAAAAGCGCTGCAACTCGTCCAGCGTCGTCGGCTGCGGCTGCGCCGCCGCAATCGACGCCCACAGCGCCAATGCACCAATACA
>CAZOMH010000239.1:0-6589 GCA_964580415.1 uncultured Nitrospirales bacterium | reverse complement strand
ATGATGAGGCCGCCTTTCCCGGTTTTCCAGCGCGCTTCAGCGTGCTTTTTCAAGGCTTCAGCCCTTCTCCGCCCGCACATGGCTAAAGCCTCCTGAAAGCGCGCTAAAGCGTGCCGTTTTTATACTCTCCACCCTCTTGCCCCCCGGCTGAAGCCGGGAGCAAAGAGGAGCCCGCTGAAGCGGGCTGATAGGATGCCTCGCTGACTTCTGTCCTCCCTGTCTGATAAAGGGGAGGGGCAGGGTGGGGTTCTTCTGCCCTTTCGCGAAGCGGTTGTGCTTCGCGGCGCCGGGGCATGGCCGACGCACTCAAAGAAAGGCACCCGTCCCGATATCCTTCGTGTTTAACTTTCTGCCACGAATCGCCGTCACAGGCGGTCTTGAAGCTCCCAACAACGTGGTGTGCCATGCGGGCTAATCCCTGCTGAATAGGCCAAGGAAACGGACGATGTCCGCCACATCGCCGCGGAGGCCGACGTTTCCCGTGGCCGCACGGACCGGGCTAATAAATGCCGCGCTTTCAGCGCTCCGAATGATGAGCGGGGCCTGTCCACACGTGCTATATCGCCGGTGTCTGCAGTGCCGTGTCTCAAAACACGTTACAGGACGCGATGATTTGTGGCAGTGTGGGGCAGACATTCCTGTTTGCCGCCTCTCTGCCTTCTTTCTATTCTGACTCCTGAATTCTGACTCCGCTGGTCGCGGCCAGCGGCCGCACCAGCCTAGATGTCAAATACGTAGAGGTCATTGCCAAAGTGGAGCTCACCGTATGCGGGGCTTTCCCACAACGGGGCGATGAGACCCTTTTCCCACTCCTTCAGCGCCGCCTGCAGTTCGGCCAGCTTCTCCGGGTTCTTTTCGGAAAGGTCTGTCGTTTCGGACTTGTCGTCCGCCAGGTTGTACAGCCAGAGCCTGCTGCTTCTGCCGCTGATGACCAGTTTCCAGTCTCCTTTGCGGACGGCCTTGGCCGTGCCCGACCGCCAGAACAGTGCCTCGTGGGCCGGTTCGTTCCTGTTCACCCTGTCAACAAGGTCAACGCCGTCGTAGGGCCTGTCCTGCGGCAGCGGCGCGCCGATATTCGCCGCGGTGGTGGCAAAGATGTCCAGCGTGCTCACCGGCTGCTTGTACACCGTATTGGGTGCGAGCTTCCCCTTCCAGCTCATGAGGAAGGGCACGTTGATGCCGCCCTCAAACTGGGTGAGTTTTCCGCCCTTCAGGGGGGCGTTCGTGGTGGCCCGGGTATAGGCGGCCCCGCCGTTGTCGCTGGCGAAGACAATCAGGGTGTTTTCCTCAAGCCCGTCCTCGCGCACCTTCTTCACGATTCTGCCGACGGCGTCGTCAAGGGCGCTGATCATGGCATAGTAGACGCGCTTGTTCTCATCGCTCACTTTGGAGAACCGTTCGTAGTACTCCGTGGGCACCTGGAACGGTGTGTGGGGAGCGTTGAAAGGCACATACAAGACAAAGGGTTTGTCCTTGTTCTTGTCGATAAACTCCTCGGCTTCCAGCGCAAACCGTTCGGTCAGGTAGTCTTTTTCGTCCAGGATTTCCCTGTTTCTGCGGATGAGTCCCGTGCCCACACGCCCATTCTTCCAGATATAGCTGTCGGTCGCGTCGCTGTGGTGGTGACTGACGATGTTCGGCGTGCCCGCGGGGACGTACAGCGAAAAGGCCTGGTAAAAACCGTAGTGATAGTCAAACCCCCGCTCCAGCGGGGTGAAGCCCGTTGTGTGTCCAAGATGCCATTTGCCTATGGCGCCCGTGCTGTATCCCCGGGTCTTGGCCAGGTCTGCAAAGGTGATCTCCGCCTGGGGCAGTCCCTGTGTGTCCATGGAGGCCCGGCTCGGATAGCTTTCCTTCTCGTTGAGTTTCCAGTCCCCGGTAAGTACGAAACGCTTGACGATGGCGCGCTCAAGCCTGTTGGAGGGATAGCGGTCACCGGGCTGCAGTTCGTGGCCGAAGCGCTGCTGGTATCTGCCGGTGAGCAAACCCGCCCGGGACGGCGAACAGATGGGGGCGGTGACATATCCGTCCGTGAAAGTGACGCCTGACGCGGCCAGGGAATCAATGTTGGGCGTGGGCACGTCCTGCCCCCCATAGAGCGAGATGTCGTACTTGCCCAGGTCGTCGGCGAGCAGGACGATAACATTGGGTTTCTGTCCGGAGGCCGCCGGCGCGGCCCCGGCGAGAAAGGCCTTCTTTCCTTCGAGGAGTTTCCTGTCAGGCACGATGAGGGTGTTGTCGGTGTTGATGGGCCAGAGCAGATAGGCCAGCAGCGGTGCGGCAAGTATCGCGGCAAGCACTGTAAACTTGGCTGCCTTTTTCTTTGAAACGGCCATGTTGCATTCTCCATTGCGGTGCCCGGGGGGGCGTTTACGGACCAAAGAAGCGTGGAATGGCGACGCCGGGGATGGGACCCGCTGTCACCATTGCGCTCCGGGAACTTCCTGCTTTATGCCGGGAATCGGGGAGTCCCGAAAGCGGCGGGTCAGGCAGTCCCGGTTTGCCAGCTCATGAGACGTTTGTGGCTGCAAAGGTGAACAGGCCGGCGATAATACTGTTCACAGGGGCGTCACCCTTTTCATTGTATTTGAGGAACTCCACATGGCCGTCCAGGTAGAGATAGTTCGAGCCGCCGGGCAGGTGGTTATAGATGGACGTCTTGGTGCCCAGTCCAATATTGTCCCCCTGTATCCATATCTGGCTCTGGGCCCGGGAACTCGCGGCCGCGTTGTTGATGTCGGTGATCAGGAAACGCTCGATGCCTTCACGGAGCCGGTAGAGTTTGTCGCCGCCACCGTTGCCGAGACCGGCCGTCTCGGAAAGATCGCCGTCCAACCCCGCCGCGGCGGGACCGGTTGCCGCCAGGGTGCTCTGTCCCGCATAGGCCATCAACAGCGGTATCAGCGGCGTGAGCAATTGTGTGGGCAGGTTAACGCCTTGAAATGCGGTTACGGGGTCGTTGTAGTTGGCCTTGTCCACCAGGTAACCGGTGTAATTGTAGTTGGTTTCAATCAGTGTCTGGCCCCGCCCGGTGCCGATACCGGACTGGACGGTGCGCTTGCAGGCCGTGCCAAATTCATTCACGCCCGTGGTTTTGTTGACCAGGGGAAACGGGCCTTGCGACGCGGCCGACGGGCAGAAAATGATGTTGGGGTCGGTCAGATATTCGGGGTAAATCGCCGGAACCTTGGGGCCTGTGGCCAACTGCCCAATCTTTCCCGTGGGGGTGCCGGTGTCGCAGTCTATAACCGCGTCGGTGGTCGCATGTATCGGGGGTAGCTTTCCGCCTCCCGATTCATTGGCGTACATCTTGTAAATGATGCCCCACTGTTTCAGGTTGTTGGCGCAGGAAGCCCGCCGGGCCGCTTCCCGTGCCCGCGCCAGCGCGGGCAGCAGGATCGCCGCCAAGATGCCGATGATGGCAATGACAACGAGCAGTTCGATAAGTGTGAATCCGTACTTCTTCATGGTCTTTCCTTTCTTCGTTGCGCCGCCGGGCAACGGCAATATCAAGAAGTCCGCCCGGAATAGTCGTATATTACCAAACGAAAGGTGTCAATGTCAAGCACCTTTCTCGTGTATCTTGAAATTTCCTCGGCGCGCGTGTTATAAGTAATTAAGCTGACCGGAATTGTCGTATTGAAAACTAAGGAAGAACACCATGAAAAACAGTCCATACGGCAGGCGCATTACCTATGGGATGGGGGGGCTTACCATCAGTCTCTCTGACCTTATGGTGATGCAGTGGCTGTTGGTAAGGTATCTGCCGCCCGACAAGCCCCATCTTGTTCCGGCGGCATTTCTCGGCGGACTCATGCTGTTGGGACGCCTGACGGAGGGCATCGGATTCGCGTTCTTCGCACACTGGAGCGACAATTGCCGGATGCAGTCCGGAAGACGGCTGCCCTTCATGCGGTTTTCCATCGTGCCGTTCGCGGCAACATTCTTCCTGCTTTTCATGCCGCCCGTTGACCATGCGCACTGGTTGAACATGGTGTACGCCGCCCTGACCATTCCGGCATATTTCGGCCTGTACGGCGCGGTTGTGGTTCCCTATCTGGCGCTGCTTCCCGAACTGAGCAGCGACAACAGAGAACGGATAAACCTGAGCACCTGGCAGTCCATATTCGTTCTTGTGTCCACGATTTTTTTCGGCCTGAGCGGACCGGCCCTGAAACACTTTGGCTGGACCTTCGCGGCGGGTGCCGCCGCAGTGCTGGGCATCCTGTTTTTCCTGCCCGCCTGCCTGCTGCTGCACGAGGCGAAAGCGGACGGGGAAGAGACCGGCGGGCGGCTGGCGCTTTGGCCGTCGGTTGCGGACGTTTTGAGAAACCAGCCTTTCCGGCGCGCGCTGATTTCCATAGGGTTGTTTTGGTTTGCGCTGAACGCGCTCACCGCACTGGTGCCCTACTGGGCAGTAATTGCCCTGGGCCGCAGCGAGGATGATGTCGCAAAACTTATGGGGCTGTACCTGCTGGTGAGTTTTGCCGCATCACTGGGCATCAACCGGCTTGCAAAAAGGTACGGCAAGCACGCGACCCTGCTGGGCGTCTACCTGGCCGGCGCGGTGATCTTTCCATCGCTGGCGCTGGTGGGACACCTGCCCTTCGGCGATGAATTTACCCAGAGCCTCCTGGTGCTTGCGCTTTGCGGCATACCCGTGGCCGGGTTCCTCATCCTGCCCTTTGCCGTGCTGGCGGACGTTGTCGATCATGACACAAAGACCACGGGCCGGCGCCGGGAGGCAACGTTCTATGGCGTCAGGGGCGTGCTGCAAAAGATGCTTATCGGCGTATCGGTGCTCACGTTCACCATCGTCCCGTATGTGGGAAGCGACGGAAGCCGCGCGCTGCGGGAGAATGGCTGGGTGATATTCTCGGGAGACTACACCGCCGGGCAGGACACTCCCGTCCCCGTGGACGGCACACGGGCGTCCGCCGTCGCGGGCACCCCGGCACCGCGCAGCATTCGCCTGAGGACAAGACCGGCGGGACTTCCCGCACCATGGGTCCTTTCGGGGTCAGACGGATTCCAATTGTCCGGAAAGGGGGATGCGGTGTTGTCCGACCTGGCACCCGGGGTCTATTCGGTTACCTGGGGTTCCGTGCCCGGATGGACCGCGCCGACATCGCAGCGGACGCCAACCCCTGCCGGACTCAAGTTCATGGCGCTGCTTTGCGGCGTGTTCAGCGCAGCCGCATTCATCGTCTTCCTGAAGTACCCCCTCCGGGAACAGGGCATCCTTGTGCCGGACAGACCGTCATTGTGGAACCGCGGTCCCCGGGAATCCGCCGCCGGACTTGCGCCGGCGGGCAGCAAGGCGCGTGTATGACGCACCCCGCGAGGCAACGCATGCCGGACGTGTTGGGCATTTGGACACCGCCCAACACGCACCAAGGCCTCTTTGAACCGGCCCGACAGCATGAATCAGTCACCATCAGCAGAGCAGATACTGCCGGACATCCCGCGGATGCCGCAGACAATACCTGCAAAGGCGCCGCAGCGCGCCGGAGGTTGCCATGAATATAAACCGAAGACAGTTTTTGAAGAACGCCGCCGTTGGAATTGCGTCGGTCGCCGCCTTCGAAGTGGGAGCCCGCAGAGGGTTATTTCCGCTGGCCGGCGCCTCCGCCGCGCCCAATATCCCGGTGCAGGACCGGGTACTCGGTCCCATCCCGAAAGACCCCAAGGAACGGTTCATCCTGAGAATGTCCGAACTGAACCGGCTTCCCTGGTTCGAAAAGGATGAAGACCAGCAGCTCCGTCTGGCTTCCGGCGCGGGCGTTCCTTCCATTATCGACGTCCACACCCATGTCGGCTGGAGCCAGGGGCTTGGCGCGGACATTGACATGACCGCACGCAGCCGGGTCAGCTATTTCTGGGACTATGAAATAACGCAGGATTTCCTGAACTTTCAACTTCATCCGACAACGGCCGAGGCGGAATCAATGGCCGGGGAAACGGAGTGCCTGCTCTTCAAAACACCGGAACGCAACAAGACACACACCGCCGCGAATCTTGCGGCGGAAATGGCGCGCTTCAACCACGCCCGCTCGGTTATGCTGCCGGTGGAAATACCCGTCCGCTCGAGGCACGGCGAGCAGACCCGGCGCGCGGCGGCGGTGGATGATCGGCTCATCCCATTTTCGGGCATCCACCCCTGGCACTGGTCCGAAGCAAAGGAAAGACAACTCGCATCGACGTTTGGCCCCGGTCCGCGCGGGCTCAAATTTCACCCCGTGTTTCAGTTCATGGCCCCGGACCATCCCGACGCGATGAAGATGTTCGAGTGGTGCGCCGCCAACGACGTGGTGGTGTTGGCGCATACGGGTTTCACCGGCAGTGAACCGGTGTTTATGCAGGCCTTTGCCGAACCGGAGCGTTTTGCCGCCCCGCTCAAGGCATTTCCAAAACTTAGGATGATTTTCGGGCACACCGGGTCGCGCAGGCGCTTTCACGAAACCCTTGCCGTGGCCAGAAGACACGAAGACCAGGTGTGGCTAGAATTCTCGGGGCAGCCGGTTCCCAATATTCAAACGATTTTGGACCACTACGACCGTTCGAAAATTGTCTATGGTTCAGACTGGCC
>CAZOMH010000238.1:0-6593 GCA_964580415.1 uncultured Nitrospirales bacterium | reverse complement strand
TCCGCCATCGGCCGTCTGATACTCGTCATGGCGCTGTTCCTGCCGGTCATGGCGGGGTTTGAAGCCGCCGCTCTTCCCGAGGCAGCGGATGCGGCCGCATCGCCGCCCGCCCAGCCTGCGCCCCCCCCGGCCGCGCCCGTTCCCGCGCCTGCGGCAAGTGCGCCTCCGACGACCGTGCCGTCGCCGGACACCCCGGCCACCACGGCCCAATTGGAGGCGGAAGTCTGCGCCCTGCGCGACGACATGCGCATGCTGCAAAGCACCCTGGACCTGATGGTCAACAAGATTATGGCCGACCTGCGCGAGGAGAACGGACAACTCCGCGATGAAATCCGCCGGCTCAATGCCCTGCGCGGAATGCCGGGAATGGCCGACGTCAACGCAGTGCCCCGTCCGACCGGTTCCCTGGTGGAAGAGGTCCTTTCCGAGCCGTCCGCAGCACCCGAACTCCCCCCCCCGCCGCCGTTCAAGTTTACCGTGATCCGCGAATGGGGCCGCAGCGCCGAGGAGGCGCGGCATATGGGCGGGGAGGCGCAGTCCCTCAAGGGTTTGATTGGCGTGGTGCCCGCCGGCAGCCTGCGCGAGGATGTTGAAAAACTGGCCCGTGACCTGCGCCGCAAGTATGACGCCTATGACAATATTAACGTCGAAGTCTTCGATGATCCCGTGGTGGCCAAGGCGTTCGCGGCCAGCCAGAAGGCCGACCCCGAACACCGCGTCATGAGCGTGTCGCGCCACAAGGCGTCCGGCCGCGACGCCCTCGTGCTGCTCATCAACGGCAAGGGCGAAATGATCTCCTTCGACCCCAACGAACCGCCCCCGCCGCGCCAGCCCGATGACCTGCCCGTCCTGACCGGCACACAGGCGTCGGCGGCGCAGGCTCCCAAACCGGCCGCGGCGGCAACTGCCGCAGCGCAGCCGCAGGAGACTGCCGCCGCCCCGGGCCAGTGGCAAAAGGTCGATGAAAAGAAAGCACACAAGAAGGGATCGTCGAAGAAACGCGCGGAAGAAAAAAAGAAAAACGCCCCCGAACAGCCGGAAACCAGCCCCATTCCGCCCGCACCCTATGGCATGACCCCGCCATCCGGAGCGCCCGGCCCGCCGCCGGCGCCCGTTCCCGCGGAAGAGGTCCCCGCCAAGCCTCCCGTACTGGTGCCCAGGGAAGCCACCCAACCCGAAACCAATGTCTACGAGGCCCCTGCGGGACAGCCGGTCACGCCGGAAGAGGCGGCCGCGGGCTATCAAGCCGACGCGCCCAAGTCCGACGCCAACGCGGATGCCGCCGCCGCCCCGGACGACGCCAAAGAGCCCGCCCCAAGCCCAAAGAGCAAATTCAGCCCGAAGTCAAAGAAGGGCAAGTAGTCGTCGGGCGCGAACACTGAACCCCAGGCCTGATTGGAGATGCGGCCGTGGCGTGCCGTTACTGAGTTGCCCAACAGGCGGGACAGAGGGAAGGAAGTGGAATGATTCGCCTTGACGCCATGAGAAGCGGCACGACCGTGCGGGGATATGATTTGTACAGGGAGCGGGATTTGCTCGTCACCTTCACGCTTTCCTGGGCGCGGGGCCGGGGTTCTTTTCAATGGGAAGGGGGCCGCTATGACCTGTACCGCGAGACTCCCTGTTTTGGCGACTTTGTTGTTTCGCAAGGAGGCCGGGTAATCGCGCGGGCGACCAAGAACAGCGTTTTTGTGAACGCATTCACAGTGCGGTCCGAGGACCGTGAATTCCGTTTTCGCGCGGCCCGTCCGCCTTCGGGACGTTTTGTCCTGGAGGAACATGGCTGGGGCACCGGAGAGATTCTTCCGCAGACATGGTTTTCGCCGCCAAGCCAGGGCGAGTTTCCAGACGGATTTCCGATTCCGGTCTGTGTGTTCCTGTTCTGGCTGGCCGCGTTGATTTGGCGGCGTCAAGAATCCTTTGCCGGAAACGGCTGACTTTGGAACGCATGGAACGCCGTTTTTCGCTTGCCGCCGATACTATTTGATCCTTCTGTACTTCACCGCCAAAGACTGGCCCTTCGCGGGGATGCGCAGCACGAGGTTTGACTGGAGCTCGGCGCCGGTCGTCTCGCCGGCGGTGGTAACACCCTTTTCATCGGTCATTTCGACCGTGTAGCGGCCGGCGGGATCGACGGCGCTGAGGCCGGCGATGATGCCCGCCTGCGGGCATTGCTCGCGGCGGAATGCCAGCACAATACCCTCGTCAAGATCGGCGCGGTGGAACTGCCATGCCGCAAACTGGTCGGCCGCATTGGAAACGGGGGTGAGCGGGTAGAAATCGCCGTACCAGTATTTCTGCCGGTCCTTCGCTTCCGCGACAAGCGCCTTGGCGCGTTCCCTGGGAAAGTCGTTTGCGAGATAATCGAGCTGGCAGAGCAGCCCCCCTGTGGCTGCGCTGCGTTCGTCATAGGCCTCGGATGCCCACATGCAGGCCTCCTGCAGCGGCACATACGTCGGGAGCGTCATGGACTGCGCCTGCTTCCATTCAAAATTGCCGCGGAAGCAGTTGGTGTCGCTGCGCCACAGCGGCACGGACCGCGAGCACATTTCGATGTCGATACGGCGTCCGCCGCTGGAGCAGTTGTCGATCCAAA
The DNA here is from genome assembly GCA_964580415.1 of uncultured Nitrospirales bacterium. Lineage (GTDB taxonomy): Bacteria > Hydrogenedentota > Hydrogenedentia > Hydrogenedentales > CAITNO01 > CAITNO01. The sequence continues at coordinate 3,997 of CAZOMH010000238.1, read as the reverse complement.
GCCCCGGATGCCGCGCGAGCAGTTCGTCCCACATCGCGTAGAGTCCCTCAATGTACCGGATTTCGGTCATGCCCTGGCGGTCTGGCGCGTCATTGCCCCGCCAGTAGGGCAGCGGGTCCATATTGAAGTCGTTTCGGTACACATCAATGCCGTATTCCTCGATGCGCTGCGAAAGCAGGTCCGTAAGAAAGCGGCGCGCCCTGGGGTCGTTGAGCATGAAGAGGCCGCCCTCCCTGCCGCCGAAAACGAATTCGGGATGCTCGGTGGAGAATTGCGTATCCTTGGCCACGCGCTCGGGTTCAAACCACAGCACGAACTTCATGCCGTACTTGTGGCAGCGGTCCCCGACCGGCCGGAGGCCCCGGGGAAACTCCCCGGGCTCGGCAAACCAACTGCCCACGCCGTTCGGAAAGTGCTTGGGAAACCATGCCGCGTCGAACCAGTAGGTGTCGCAGCCAAGTTCATGGGCGACATCGACGGCCTTTACCTGGCCGTCCTCGCAGGTCCATTCGGGGCGGCTGTTGTAACGGTCAAACGTTTGCAGCGCCACGGGCAGACGCACCGGGCGGCCCTGTTCCTGCGGCGCGCGCAGCAGCATGAGGCGGCGGAACTGGTTCTGCGCGTTGGTCCGGTCACCCGCCCAGGCCATGACAAGCATGCGCGGCGTGCGGATGCGCTCGCCGGGGTGCAGCACCAGATGCGTCAGTTCCATGCCCGCGCGCATCCGTACCGGACCGTTTTCAATGCGTTCGATGTGCGAGGCCCACTGGCCCGTCCAGCCGATGCCCACAATGAAGCCCTGGCCGTTGTACTCGGTTGTGAAGAAGGGAAATGCGCTGATGGACGACGAGCGGCCGCCCGTCGGGGCGCGGTCGATTTTTGTTCCCGGTTCCATGCGGGTTGTTTTGGGCAGAAAACTGGTTGCGCCGCAGGCATCGCCCTCCAGTTCATGCATCACCAGCGCCTGGCGCGCGTCCCCCGTGCGCTGCGCAATGTCCAGCGCCTGCACGTCCTCAATGATTGGCGTGTCCTGCGCGCCGCCGTTCTCGAAAGAAAGCACCCATTCGGCCGCCGCAAAACGGCTGTGCGTGAAAATCTCGGCGGTGACCGCCAGTCCCGTGGCCGGGTCGCGCCAGCTTGCGGTGCCGTGGTTGTCTTCGAAACGGGCCTCGTGTTTCCAGCCGTCCAGGAAGGTCTCGGAGGAGGCCCCGTTGTACTTGAAGGAGAAGGGCGTCCTGGCATGGGCAAAGGGCAGCCGTCCCTGGCCCTCGTCTATCTGCCGCGCCGTGCCGTCCGCCATCACGAACTGCGCGTCCGCCCAGTCGGCCTGGTCCCAGCCGGCACCGTCGCCGCCGTCGGTCACCCTGAGCGTCAATTCACGCGCGGCATCGTCCAGCGCAACGCTGACGGGAACCGGCGCGTCGCCGCCGTGCAGCACGGGCGTGTTTGCGGCCTCCCTGCCGTCCACTTCCACAATAAACCCGGCGCTTCCCTTGCCGCCCTGGGTGTCGTAGTTGTTGTCGATGCCGGCTGCGGCTTTAAACGCGGTCGCGCCCCTGGGCACGGCCACCCGGATTTCACTGACCGAATGGGTTCCCAGGCCGTGTGTAAAATCCTGCGTGCCGATGCGCAGCGGCGTGTCCATGCAAGAACGCCCAAAGAACAGCGTGCTGTGATCCTGGCGCACCAGCCGCACCTCCGTGCGGCCCGCGTCGGCGGCCCCTTCGGGCGCGCCGAAGGCCTGCGCCGTCCAGCGTGCCATGTCGTCCACCAGCGCCTTCGGTGCCATCACGGCATCGTCCGGCGGCGTCGCCGGAATATCGGCAACTTCCAAAGCCATGGCCGTCCCGGTTCCAATCAGCAGGCCGGCGAGCCCGGTCCGCAGTCCCATTCGCACAGTGCGTTTCATGCCGAATCTCCCTTTTGGCGCATGCGCGCGACACCCTCATTATCGGGTTCGCGCATGCCGGCGATCAATGTCTGTTTTAGGCATGCTGTCGCGCCATTCTCCCGCCGAATCTCTTGGGAGCTGTCGTTTTGCGGGTATGCCCGCAAACGACAGATAGGGGGGTGCGGCCGGGATCAGGATAGAAAAGGCTGCAAATATGGCACAGTCCTTCAGTTCTTGAGAGTGCCAGGTTCTCGCAGTGGGGCATCGTTTGCAAGACAGGGAGGACAGAAGGATTGGTTGGGCTATGGCGTGATGGTCAACCCCCCGGCCCTTCGGGCCATCCGCCTTCGCCTTATGGCTTCGGCGGGACAAGCCCCCTCAAGGACAAGGGGGACAGCAGTCTTGGGTTCCCCCTGCGAGGGGGGGAAGGCCCGAAGGGCCGGGGGGTGTTGGTTTCGGGCGTGTCAGAAGCGTACACCCCCCGCTGCTTCGCAGCACCCCCCTCAAGGGAGATACAGGACTTGTGTCCTCCCTGTCCTTGATGGGGGACTTGGGAAGGCGCGGTTTGTTTGTGGTGAAATGTATCCCCTGCCGAGCTTGTGTCCCTCGTGTCTTTCAATAGGCTGGATGCGTGAAAACTTTCGAAAAACGATGTCATCCGTTGCGAGAACTCGGTACGTTCGGGTTCCGTTCAAAAGAATCCTCTTTCGGATGTGTTCCGGTCCCGATTTCATTGGTGCGGCTTTTCCCGCCGCGCAAACCGGCGTGCCGAATCAGGTGCGGTTCTGCCCGCACATTTCGGACCGCGACGGCGCGTCTGCATCCATGCCAAAATTGAAGATTGTGGTCGGCAACACCGGTTCCGGGAGACAACCATTATGAAGTCTTGCTTTTCCAGGCAAACCATCCGCCGCTGGGCGGGCAATGTGCTGGCCGTATGTCTCGGATTCCTTTTGGTGGCGGTGCTGCTTGCCACAGCCGAAGGCATGTTCAGATTAAAGGCCCGTCTCTTTTCGTCCCCACCCGGGATTTCGGTAATCTCCACGCAAAAGGGGGCCGTCAGCCGCACCGGCATGCTTGGGGGCGGACTCCTGCCAAACGGCGTTGTCCAGTGCCAGTCCCGGCGGAAAGACCGGGTTCTCTACGATGTCTCCAGCATGACGGATGAAAAGGGACGCCGCCACACCCCTTGTGACTGCCAAAATCCCGAAGCAAGGATTGCCGCTTTCTTCGGCTGTTCCGAGACTTTCGGGCTGGGTGTCGAGGATGCGGAAACGATGCCCGCCCGGTTTTGCGCGCACGCACCGGGCTGGGAGTCGCTTAACTATGGAGTGTTCGGGTATGGACCGCAGCAGGTGTGGCCGCAAATCTGCAAGCAGGGGGTTTTGCAGCCATTCCATTCCCGCGGGGGAATCATCGTCTACACCTTCATTGACGACCACGTCAACCGCCTCATCGGCACGCCAAACATCGTTTCGGAATGGTCCTATCCTCTTCCATGGCTCGACCTGCAGGACGGCCGAATCGCGTATCGCGGCACCTTCTATGACCGGGCACCGCTGCAGTATCTCCTCCTCCATTACCTTGACCGCACCCATCTCGCACGCTTCGCCGAAAACCGCCTTCCACGACGTCAGGCGCCCGCACGGCCCGCCGACAAGGCCGTGGACCTCTGGCCAAACTTGTTCAGGAGTGCGCAGACAGCGCACAGGCGTAATGTCCCAGTCTGGCGTTCTGCGGTCTCATATTCCCAAAGTTCGCGTCGTCGCAATGCGGCAGGCCCCTGGCGAAACGCCTTGACGGGGGGAAGGTGCGCGTTTTGGACTACAGCGAACTGTTTGAAAAGACCGGGCGCACCATGGATGAACTCTTTTTCGACGACAACTCGGTCTTTCGATGGGGGCATCCCCGGGCCGTCGGCTACGAAGTCTTGGCCCGACAACTTAGCCGGGACATGAGCGTCTCCGCGGCGGTTTCGGCACGGCCGTAAGGTGCCTGCCGGCGTTTTTACGCCCGGGTCTTGAACGCACTTTTACGGGAACATGGAATCCTTAGCCTGGATATCTCACCACCCGCTGTAGTGCGCCCACAACTCTTTGCAGGGCA
>CAZOMH010000237.1:0-6602 GCA_964580415.1 uncultured Nitrospirales bacterium | reverse complement strand
GGGGCTCGGGACTTTCTTGACTACCTCCTCAGCCGGGTAAGAGGCTCTGTAGACCTGAGCGAGAAGCTCATTCTGATCGACAACGACGAACTGCTGCTCGTGTGGGAAAGCGGGCTACGCAATCAGAGACTGGCGAAGGAGAAGGAGGCCTGGGACAATTTTGAACGGCAGTATGGAAGGGGGAATCCGATGGTCACCGAGGCCTTTGTGAAGTGGCAGGAACAGTTGTACGCCTACATTGAACAGGAAAAGGACCGGTTCCTAAAACAGCGGCAAGGTTCCAGACAGGCGCTGGCCCATCTGATCCATTCGGGCGCAAGGACCATTTGCGTCACCAAAGGCGCAAAGCCCTACACGCAAAAATGCTTCGATCTCGTGGGCCTTTCCTCCACCATAACCGACATTTACTCGCCCGGCCCGGGAAGACGCGACAAGAGATTCGTGGATGCCGTGGTTGATCATGGCAAGAGGGAATACCAGGCATGCATGCGGGACACCGTCATCGTCGGCCATGATCTTGACAACGACATGGCATGGGACTTGGTCCCCGCAAGAGGGGACGACAATGACGGGATGTCTCCGGTATTCATTCTCTTCGACACCATGGCCTTCGACAAGGAAGTGGACGCCCCTCTCGACGCCCTGCCCGAGATCATCGCCCTGCTGGCCAAAAAGGGCCGCAATGATTTCATGCGGGGGTTCAAGTCCATCACCACCCCCAAACGGGCCAACACCAAGAACTACTCGTTCAATGTGACGCTCTATCACCATCCCAGAAGAGCCGACAAGGCCAGAATACCCATCATATGCAATATTCAGAGGCGCGGACCATCCTCCGGTTTCCGCAGTCTCTATGCGCGCTGACAGGAAGTATTCAACGGCGACTGGTTTACTGTCCCCCGTTGCGGCCCGCAAACCGCCTGTTTGGAAAGTCCCGCCGGACTCGTTTAAGAGGCGCGCGGTATTCCTTGGCTTTCCACCGTCCAGCCTGTTCCAGCCAGACCTTCTCCCGGCAGGTCGCAGTTGCCTCGTGTCTGTGCGGCAACTCCCGCGGAGACAGATAGCGCCAACCGCAAACACGGGTTGACTCGGGCTGCGGCATGTGCCAGTATGCGGCAATGGAACCACCGCACAATACAGGCCACGATCTTCGCGGGAAGATTAAGCGCCTCCTCAATATCGTGGTCAAGGGAATGATTCTCCTGGCTGCCGTTGGAACTGCCTGCACTTGTTTTCCCCATGGACGATGGTATCTCGAAGGCGCCGCCTATTGGGTTCCCCTGTATCTGTTGTTTGCCATCACCGGCTCATGCGGATGTCTTGCCGCCCGGTCCTTTTACTCCGCCGCCCTGGGCGGTGTTTGTGTCTCTGCCCTGGCTGTCCTGATTGTTCCCTGCTACTTCGGCAGTCCCAATTCCGCGCCGCCGGGCACTGTGCCCAATTTGCGCATCCTGCAGGCCAACGTTTATGAACACACCGGCGACCCTGCCGCGTTGATGAATTTGATTCGCAAAATGCGGCCCGACGTCGTACTCCTGCAGGAAGCCGATGAAGAATGGGAAAAGCGGCTCCGCCCCCTTGAGGCCGACTATCCGCACAAGGCCTTTCTGCCGCGATCAGTCGGCGGAACCGCAGACCTGGGAATATATTGGCGCATCGACGCAGACGAACCGAAGGCACTTGCGGAAGAGGGCATCCCGGGGGCCGTGCTCAGGTTGCGCGTGAACGGGCGGGTAATTCCCCTGTTCAACGTTCACCTGGCCGCCCCGTTCTCTCCCGAACGCGCAAAGCGCCACCGTGCGCAGATGCTTCTGTTGGAAACATTCCTGAAATCCGTCCCGGCTCCGTTGATTCTTGCCGGCGATATGAACACCGGCCCGTGGTCCCCGCTCTGCCGCGCATTACTGCGCAACACGGCTCTCGCAAGCGCCCGCCAGGGACTCGGCATCCTGGGAACCTGGCCTTCTTTCTTTGGCCCGTTCCGCGTCGGTGTCGACCAGCTGCTTGTCAGTCCGGGCATTGAGGTTGTCCGTTGCGGGGTCGGCCCCGGCATCGGTTCCGATCACCGTCCGCTGATTACCGACCTGCACATTCCGCAGTTCTCCGCCAAAATCAATGACGCACAACCCAGGCAAGACCGCCGCTTCAGCCAGAGCTCTCGCTTTTGCGTTTGCGGACAATACCCGATTACTATTCCTCCCGGAACTGGTTCCATTGGTTGAGGCCATTCGCCTGCAAGGCGAACTTCCAATAGAACTTGTCACCTTCGCCAATGGACGGTTCAACAGATCGTCACAGGCACCGCCTTGCTGCGGAGAGGAGTGGGACAATGCGTTGTGTGGCAGGAACAGCCTTGCGCGGGGCAAAAAAGAAGCCGCTCGCCCTGGGAACCATGTCCGGTCCAAACGTGGAACCGTTTGCCGGTCTCGTAGACCTGATTACATTTCACCGCTGTGCGAACCGTATCGGACACACGGATGAACTGTGCGACGCTCATCTGAACCTTGCCGTGAAATACAAGAAACCCCTTGTCTGCACGGAAGCGTGCCGGGGTTCGTTCGACGATCAAGAGCGGGGACGCCAGTCCCACGGCGATGTCGAAGCCATGGAAAGGCGCAACATCGGCTGGCTTCTCTGGCAGTTGTGCGAAAGCCGTTTTGTCACAGGAAACCGCGAACGCATGGACGACAACACCCTTCATCCGGGACAGGGTTACATTCCCTTCGTTCTCGCTGACGACACCACCCGCCCCGGACATGGATGGCTTGGGCGTTGAAGACACAACATCACGTAGTCTCCCGGTACACGGGCCAAGTCTTTCGGACGGGGTGCTCTTTATCTGTGGCCGCCGCCGTGTGCTTCTTCCCACTATCCCAGGCATTGGGCGGCGACAATGCAGCCAACGGCATGACCGCTGAACCTGCGGGGTTTCAACCGCAACTCCTGCAAATCAGTCTTGATACCGGAAGCGTGCCTGCCGGCGGCATTCTTTCCGTCACCTACTGGTGGCAGAACACGGGCAACACACCCTGCGACGTGGACGAGCGTGTTTTTGTTCACGTTTGCCGCGCGGCTGAACCCGGCGCCCCGCTCCAAGACCAACTCTGGAGCGCCGACCATGACCCCGGTGTTCCAACGCACCGTTGGCACTCCGGCCCCGCCATTTCCTACTCGTCGTGCGTGCCCATTCCCGCCACGGCGCAACCGGGCAACTATGTTCTCCTGATCGGGCTGTACCTGCCGGCGCGCGGAACACGCCGCGAACTTGATCTTCCCCTGCCGCACACAGGCCCCGACGCTCCCGCCCCGACGGATCGCCGCTATCAGGTTGCGCAGTTTTCAGTCCTCCCCGCGGGAACCGAAGTCCATGACGGTCCCGTTGTCAAGACATTCCGTCCGCTTCCCCAGTCAAAATACCCCTTGACTACCGCGGCCCCCATAAATGCAATTGCCGTGGGTACCGGCCCGCTCTCGGTCTTCCTTGATGCCGAGCGTCCGAGAATCGCGGCATGGCGCATGGATCAGGATGAGCTTCCGGGCGACCCCGAAAATGAAGAGCCCGAGGTGGTCCTCTTCAAGCCCGACGACCCATGCCCGTACCCCGCTGCAGCTCATCCCTGGTCCGTCGTCTGGAAGCCCCGCAACACGGAAACGGGTCGTCTTTATGCCGCCACTGTCAACTTCGGGAATACACCCTGCGTGCAGTTTGACCTTGCCTTTTCCGTGACCGGCACACAGGCGGAAATTGCCCTCGACCATGTGGCCGAATTCGGCGGATACACGCTCGCCTGCGTTCGAATGGACCGCATAGTCGCGGCGCGCGACGGAGCGCGCATGGCCGTCCCCCTCGCTGCGGGACAGCTTGTGACAGCGGCAAAAGACACGACCGTCCGTTCTGAATATACGCTGGGCTGGACCAATCCCGTTTTGGCCGCAATTGTCCACGACCGGAAACTGGCATGCGCGCTGGATGATGCCGGTGTGGACGACCATGTCATCGCAACCACACGGGACGGATGGGTCGCGTTGGGTGCCTCCTTTGAACACCGGGCAGCGACACGCCCGCCCGTCCCTCCCCTGCTATTGGCGGACCGCTGCGCCGCCCGTCTGCAATTCGCCAAACCCGACGGCAAAGAGGCGGACTGGATGGATGGAGCACGACTCCTCCGCCCCGCCTCACCGGTCCGGCCGCCCGATATCTATAAGCACGCCGCCCTCTACAAGATATTCTGCGACAGCATCGGCACCGCAGTCCCGACAACGTTTGCCGATGCGCTCGATCTTGTTCGCCGTTTTGCGAATCTGACCGACGGCGCGCCGCAGGTGGCCTATCTGGTGGGATGGCAGCACAGCGGCCACGACACCGGATATCCGGATGTATTCTCGGTCGACGAAAGACTTGGCGGGCTTGACGCCCTCGTCAGGGCCATGCGCGACGCAGGGCGCTTCAACTGCGTCCTGTCCTTTCACGACAACTATGACGACGCCTACGAAGGCAATCCCGGATGGAATCCGGACCTGGTCGCCCGTGATGCAACCGGCGAACTGACGAAGGGCGGAGTCTGGGGAGGACGGCAATCGTACATCATCAACCCCTGCAAGTACGCGCAGGGCGCGGGAAAGGAACGTATCCGCCGAACCCTCGACATGTATCCCATACGGCAGACATACCACATTGACGTGCTGAGCGCCGTGCCGCGCCGCTGCGACTTCAACCCGTTGAGCCCGGCCTCCGGCGCCCAATGCCTTGCCGGCAAAATTGCGCTCGTCCGCGAGTTCAACCGGCGCGGCGTTGACGTGACCAGCGAGGGTTTCTGCGCCCCCTTTGTCGGGATCATCGGACATTCCTGGAATCTGATCCGGCACGCCGACACACCTGCATTTCCCGGAGAAACGCCCATTCCACTCATCCCTTTCATTTACAGCGGTTGCGCCACATGGGGCGGGGCCCAACCCACGAACGAAGACATTCCCAACGCGCTCCTCTATGATGCCGTCTTCTCGACCGATTTCCGGCACACGGACCCGGCGGAACTGTTTCCCAACTTCTACTATCTTCAGGCGGCCCCGTGGTTCCACCTGCGCGGCCGAACTATGACCAACTATTCCACCGCCAATAATACGCGCCGCGCAGAATACGGCCCGGACACTTGGGTCGAAATAAACGATGCCGGGCACCGTTACACCGTCGTCGCAGACGGCCGCCCCGTATCCGTAGACTTTACCTCTTTCACGCCCAACTGGCGCGGCGACGCATGGCTGGCCTATTCGCGGGAGGGGGGGATGATCGATTATCCTGTTCCGGACACATGGCCGACGGCGGCGACCGTCAAAGCGGTCGCGCTTGGACCGGACGGACCGGGAGCAGACATTCCCGTACAGGTCAAAGAAGGACACATTCGACTGGACACGCTGCCGGAAACGCCCTACCGTGTTTCCTGCATTCCACCACAGTAGTCCCCGTGAGACCACCGGCCCGTCTCGGCGCCGGATTGGGCGTACAACAGCTGTTGAAAGGAAAAAGATGAACAGACGACAGTTCCTGATAGCCTCAGGAGGAATGGCTGCGGCACTGGCGGTGTCGCCCGCCGCGGCCGGGGAAGAGAAAACGGGAACCACCGACTTCTCGCAAATCAGGGGGTTCAATTATCAGCCAAGCTGGGGAAGCTCCGGATTTGAAATCTGGCGGAATTTCGACCGGGACAGAATGGGGCATGAACTATCCCTGGGCCGCGCCTTTTTCCCGAAAATGAACGCCATACGCTTGTGGCTTTCGCATGATGCGTGGTTGCGCAACACAGCCAGGTTCGAGGCGGATTTCGACGCGGCCCTCGCGCTCGCCGCGGCCCGTGGAATGGCCGTCGTCCCGGTTCTTTTCAATCGCTGGCATGATTCCACGCTTGATTACGGCGGTGTGTATCTGGACCATTTCCTGCCCAATGTCAGTTGGCTCCAGGGCAAAGATCAACTCATGGCGTTTGCGGAAGCGCTCTTCACCGCGCACGCGAAAGACACGCGCATCCTGGCATGGGACCTCTGCAACGAACCCTTTTCCTACAACTGCGCTCCAGCGGATATTCCGGACATCGTCAAGGCGGAGTATGCCTGGCTTGAGCGGACCCACGCCGCAGCCAAGCGTCTCGGCGTTCAGGCGCCCACCACCGTTGGCATCCACCCGGGGCACGGCATTGACGGTATCCGCCAAATAGAGCCCGTGTCCGACATTCTGAGCATTCATCCCTATTGGACGGGTCCGCTCCATGACAAGGGCGCCTACGAGAAATTGCTGGATGATTATGTTGCCTTTGCCGCCGGTGTCAAGAAACCCCTCCTTGCAAGCGAGACGTGCTGGGGTTCTACAGACGATGCCGCGCGGGTGGAAATCATCCGCTACACCCTGGGCCAACTGAAACAGCGCGGAATTGGTTTTCTGGCGTACCTCCTCCATCACAGCCTGATTGCCGACGCGCACCGCATCGACTTCGGTCCCCTGAGCGCACCGGGCAATCTTGCATTCATTGAGGCCGATGGCTCGTTGCGTCCGGGGCACGAGGTGTATAATGAATTCACGTAATAAAAGGGCAAACATGGGAGGAACAACG
>CAZOMH010000236.1:0-6635 GCA_964580415.1 uncultured Nitrospirales bacterium | reverse complement strand
ACCCACGCCCACGCCCGCAAAGCACAGGCTGTAGGCAACCGGCCCCCAGACGAAAAGACCCATATCCTCGATGCCGCCGCCCAGCTTGTAGCGCAGCCAAAGGGCCTCGGCCAGCGCGACCGTCATTCCGGCCAGCAGTCCGCCGAAGCCCGCGGCGGCCATCGTGGCGGCGATTTTGCGCCGGTATTCGGCCACCTTTTCCGCCGGAATGGCATCGGCCGGCGGCGGCGAGGCCATGGTGGACAGTTCCGCGGCGTCTTTTTGGGCGCGGTCCCGGAGTCCGCCGCCGAGCAGCAGCAGGGGGATGCTGATGATGAAGGGGATAATCTCGCCGGCCCACAGCTCCAAGTGGCCGCCGAGGATGGCCGTTGCCGTGCCCGCGGTGGGGCCAAGCACCAGCCCAAAAGCCACCTCGCGCACGCCCAGCCCGGACACGGTGAACGCCAGCACCGACGCGGTAATCATGAGCGGGCCGACGAAGAAGATGTCGGCCACCGAGGCGTTCTGGGCGCGGATGGCCATGAAGGTGCATTGGAACGTGGCGCAGGTGCCCAAATGCACCCCCACGCCGAAAAGCACGGCAAAGAGCAGCGACATGCGCGAACCCGCGTAGGCGGTGACCGCGTCGCCCAGCCGGTTCACGATGCGGCGCAGTTTGCCCGGAACGGGAACCACCGCCACCAGCACCTGGATGATGCGCGGGTTGAGCAGCAGCAGCAGGCTGCCTGTGACGCCGCAGGCCAGCACGGTCATAATGACGGCCAGCACGGGCACGTTGATCTTGAGGTAGCGGAAACCCAGCGGGAAGGTCGTGAAGACCAGTATGGACAGGGAGATGATCGCCGTGAGCTTTTCGATGGCGATTACCGTGGCGCACTTGATGGGATCGCGCGTGTGGCGCGAGGACTCGATCAGGCGCACGCCGTCGAGTCCGGTGGTGCCCGGCATGATCAGGCCGAAGGCCCGGCCCAGGAACCACTGGTAGGCCATGAGCCCGAAGGGCATGCGCAGGCCCTGGCCGCGCAGCAGCAGCTTCCACCGCACAATGCCGCACAGGATGCCGGCACACTTTACCGCGGTGGCGCAGGCCATCCAGAAGATGAACACGCCCCAGCCCGTGCCGCTGACCTTGCGCATCTCGTGAAGCACGTCCACCACGCGCACACCGCCGAAAAGCCCCTCGCTGAAGCCCAGCAGGTCGGGCCGGAAAATAAGTGTGAACAGCGCCCCCACCATGCCAAACTTGAAGACGAATAGAACAAGTTTCTTTTTGTTCATCAGGATATGCCTCGGCCTGTTATTAATTGATCCATCCAACCCTTTTTTGCGGCGGTGCTCACAGGAAGCCATTATACCCGACAAGCGGACCAAAGGGGAGCTCTTGGGGAAGCGGTCTCTTGTTGCCGGCTGCCGCGGTGTCTGCTATATTCTTTCCAGGTCACAGTGGACCCTTTCAATGGAGGTGGACATGCGTAACGTAATGTTGTTGGCGATCTGTTTGCTGGTGTTTGGGACGGTGGCAACGCTGGCAGGCTGCCACAAATCCGCCGTTGAGACCGTTTCCCTGGAAGTGCTGACAGAGGGGGCGGGGAATGTCATCCTGGACCCTGCCGGTGAATCGCACCCGGAAGGAACGGTGGTGGCCATAACGGCAACCGCCGCTCCGGGCACCCATTTTGACCATTGGGCGGGCGAACTGACGGGCAATGCCAACCCCGCGACAGTCACGCTGGAAGCCAGCGCCACCATTACGGCGGTGTTTGCGCCCAACAGCTACACGCTTTCCTATGCCGCCCCCTTCGGCGGCGGCATTTCGGGCACGGCACAGCAAACGGTCCTGTACGGCGGCGGCGGAACGGCCGTTTCGGCTGTGACCGGCACGGGCCTGCACTTTGTGCGCTGGAGCGACGGTTCCACGCAGAATCCGCGCACCGATACGAATGTGACGGCCGACATCAGCGTCTATGCGGAATTCGCCGTCAACACCTACACGCTCGCCTATGCGGCCGATACGAACGGAACACTCGAAGGGGAAACTTCCCAGACCGTAAATCATGGAACGGACGCTATGCCAGTCACCGCCGTGGCGGCCACGGGATGGCATTTCACCCGCTGGAGCGACGGCTCCACACAGAACCCGCGCACCGACACGGGCGTGACCGCGGATTTGAGTGTGACGGCCGGGTTTGCCGTCAACACCTGCACCCTGGCCTATGCGGCCGGTTCCAACGGGACGCTGGACGGGAAAACATCGCAAACCGTAAACCACGGAACGGATGGCACGCCAGTCACCGCCGTGGCGGCCACGGGATGGCATTTCACCCGCTGGAGCGACGGCTCCACACAGAACCCGCGCACGGACACGGGTGTGACCGCGGACTTGAGTGTGACGGCCGAGTTTGCCGTCAACATGTATACACTCGCCTATGCCGCCGGTCCGCACGGCTCACTCGCGGGCGGCAGTTCCCAGACGGCGGCCTACGGCGCAAGCGGCACGGAAGTGACCGCCGTTCCCGATGCGCACCATCATTTTGTGCAGTGGAGCGACGGCATAACCACCGCCGCGCGCACCGACATGAACGTCGCGGACAATCTCAGCGTGACGGCGCTGTTTGCGGTGGACACGCGAACGCTCAACTATGGCGCGGGTGGGCACGGTGCCATCAGCGGCCAGACGCCGCAAACGGTGGACTATGGCACGGACGGAAGCGCCGTCACGGCCGTCCCCGACACCGGCTGGCACTTCACGCAGTGGAGCGACGGCATCACCACGCCGACCCGCACCGACCGCGCGGTGACGGAAGATATCACTGTCACCGCGGGTTTTGCCGAGAACGTGTACACGCTGACCTACGCGGCGGGAACGAACGGCACCCTGACCGGAACAACGAGCCAGACCGTAAACCATGGCGGCAGCGGTACGGCGGTCACCGCGGTGCCCGATTCGGGCTGTCACTTCGTGCAATGGAGTGACGGGGTGACCACGCCCACCCGCACAGACACGAATGTGACCCGCGCTATCGACGTGACGGCAGAATTCGGGGTAGGCGTCGTCATTCATGTCGATGCGGACAGTGCCGCCGCCGCGCCGGACGGCGCAACTTGGGAAACCGCCTATCCCAATCTCCAGTCCGGCGTGGATGCCGCCCCGGCCAATGCCCAGGTCTGGGTGGCCGAGGGCACCTACACCTCCACGACCGACACGGTGCTGAACATGCGCGCCGCCGTGCTGCTCTACGGCGGCTTTGCAGGCACCGAGGTCTACCGCGACCAGCGCGATTGGAACGCGCACAAGAGCATCATCGACGGGGAGAACGCGCGCATGTGCGTCTCTGGCGCGGACAACGCGGCGCTGGACGGGTTCACCGTCACGCGCGGCTATGCGGACAACGGCGGGGGCATGTGCAACACCCAGACCTCGCCCGTGATTGCACGCTGCGTCTTTGCGGGCAATTATGCCACCACCAACGGCGGCGGCCTCGGCATCTTCGGAGGCTCGCCGCTGGTCGAAGACTGCGTCTTCCAGGGAAACATCTGTCAGGGAGTCGGCGGGGGGCTGTCCAGCACAGGCGATCCCGTGCTGAAACGCTGTGCGTTTTCGCAAAACACGGCCTCAAGCCTGTCCGGGCTTGGCGCTGGCGGAGGTATCTTCTGCGGCGGCGGGTCCTTGACGCTGACCGACTGTTATGTTACCGGAAATGACGCGCTTTACGGCGGCGGGCTGCTGGCCACCTCCTCCAGGCTGACGGTGCGCGACTGTGTCTTCTCGGGGAATTCGGCAAAAACTTACGCGGGCGCGATAGCGGGCTTAGACTTTACCCTCGCGGTGGACAACTGCGCCTTTGTGCGGAACTCCGCCCCGAACGGCGGTGCGCTGTATGCCGGCCAAGGGACTCATACGCTGAACAACTGCGTCTTCCGGGAAAACAGCGCCACGGAAGACGGCGGTGCCATCTGGAGCAATTCGGGCAGCCTCAATGCGTTCAACTGCGTGTTCACGCAGAACTCGGCCGGGCAAGGCGGCGCGCTGTATTCGGGCTATTCCACAAGATTGACCAATTGCATAGTTTGGGGCAACACGGCGACCGGCGAAGGCCAGGAAATCTATACAGGCTCTTCTTACGGCAGCCAGGCCACCTATTCCTGCATCCGGGGCGGCTTTGCCGGCACGGGCAACATTGATGCCGATCCGCTCTTTGTGGATGCGGAAGGCGGCAGCCTCTACCTGCAGGCCGGGTCCCCCTGCATCGACACCGGCCTGACAGGGGATGCGCCCTCCACTGATATTTTGGGCCGACCGCGGCCCCAGGGTGCCGGGGTGGACATGGGCGCCTATGAGGGTGCCGCAACCGACCTTGTCACGCTCACCATCGAGGCGAACCCCGCCCACGGCGGAACGGTCTGGCCCACCACCGGAACGCACCAGTTTGTGCGCGGTGAGCGGGTGCTTTTGGCCGCAACCCCGGACGGCATGCGGTTCACCGGCTGGACCGGCGACATCACGGCCGACACCGTAGTGGCCTCCATTGTGATGGAAGGCGATGAATCCGTGACCGCCGAATTCGCCCTGAATGTCGTGTACGTAAGCCCCGCGGGCAAGGGCGTCGAAGATGGCAAGTCCTGGGCCACGGCCTACCATGACCTCCAGACCGCCGTGGACGCGGCACCCGCAGACTACACGGGCGAGGTCTGGGCGGCCGAAGGCACTTACACCGCGACGACGGAACAGGTGGTGACACTGAAGCGCGGTGTGCTGCTCTACGGCGGATTTGCCGGTGATGAGACTTCGCGCGACCAGCGCGACTGGAACGCCCACCCCAGCGTCATCGACGGCGAGGACACACGCCGTGGCGTGGTTGGTGCGGACAACGCGGTGCTGGACGGGTTCACCGTCACGCGCGGATTTGCGTCGCTCTACGGCGGCGGCATGTACATCGAAAACACAACACCCACCGTGCGTAATTGCATTTTTGCGTCCAACGCCTCATCCTTCGGCGGTGGCGCACTGGGAATCAACGGACAGGAGATTGCCCCGGCCATTTCGGATTGCACGTTCCTGGAAAACGGGGCCACCCAAAACGGCGGCGCCATATACAATTTGAACGGTTCCCCCCGGTTGAGTCACTGCCTGTTCAAAGGCAACACGGCGGGTTCCGGCGGCGGAACGTTTGAACAGGGCGGGTACACCCGAATGTCGGACTGCGCCTTCTTGAAGAACTCCGCCACTGTGGGCGGTGGAATCTATTCCCTGTCCTACGGTCCGTCGCTGGCCCGTTGCGTCTTCGTCGGCAATTCGGCCACAGCGGGCGAAGGTGGAGGAATATTTGACGATGCGGGCTACGGAAACGGAGTGGTCGCGGAGAACTGCCTGTTCCTGCGCAATTCCGCATTGGGATACCGCGGTTATGGCGGCGCGGTGCGGCCCGCCAATGGAACGCCAACAAAGCTGACCAACTGCACCTTCACACAAAATGAGGCCCTTCAGGGGGGAGCGATGGGTGGAGACTACATGGCTTCGAACTACTATTCTCAACCCATAATCACCAATTGCATCCTCTGGGACAACATCGGAATATGGGATTCGCCTGAAATATACGCGGGGTCAACCGACGGCTATTACTGTGTGACCTATTCCTGCATCAAGGGCGGGTATATGGGCCAGGGCAACATCGACGCCGACCCGCTATTTGTTGACGGTCCGGGCGGCAGCGTGCAATTGCGTGTGGGTTCACCCTGTTTGGACACGGGTGCCGTGAGTAGCACGGTGCTGGGCAGGGTGGCAACCGCGCCCGACGATGACCTGCTCGGTCGGCCCCGCCCGGCGGGCGCGGGCGTGGACATGGGCGCCTGCGAAGGTTATGTGACTGCGGCCGAATTCGTCACGCTGACCGTCCAGGTCTCCCCGGCCGAAGCGGGACACACCCAACCCGAAACGGGCACGCATACCTATGTGCGCGGTGAAACCGCATGGGTAACGGCGCTGCCGCTGGGCATGCGCTTCGTTGGATGGACAGGCGATGCCACCGAGAACGCGCAGAGCATGGCCCTGGTAATGGACGCGGACAAAACGGTGACGGCAGAATTCCTTCCCAATATCCTGTATGTCAATGCCACCCATACTGGCACGGCCGACGGCCATTCATGGGCATCGGCATACCCCACGATTTATCAGGCGGTGAACGCCGCCGCATCCGAAATGGGCGGCGAGGTGTGGGTGGTCGAAGGAAGCTACCCGTCTCCCCTTGAGACCGGCCTTGTGCTGAAACCCGGCGTCTCGGTGTATGGCGGTTTCGCGGGCACCGAAACCGCCCGCAACCAGCGGGACTGGAACGCATATCCCACCGTAATAGTGGGTCCCAGCCAGTACGGATGCGCCGTCGCCGGCGCGGACGACGCCGTGCTGGACGGGTTTGCTGTCGCCAAAGGCCAATCGGGCATGTATATCCGCCATTGCTCTCCCCGGGTGGCCAACTGCCTCTTCACGGGCAATTCCGGAACACTGGGCGGAGGCATGACCAATGAGGGCGGTTCGCCGACCGTTGTGAACTGTGTGTTTAAACAGAACCAGGCGGACATATACACGGCGGGCATGTCAAACATGGGCGGTTCACCCACGGTGCAAGACTCGCTTTTTG
>CAZOMH010000235.1:0-6637 GCA_964580415.1 uncultured Nitrospirales bacterium | reverse complement strand
CGGAGCGGAGGTGGTGCGCAATTCGACGCGCCAGGCCGACCTCATGGTGGTTGCCGGGGCCATCGTCAGGAAGATGGCGCCCCGCGTCCGGTTGCTCTACGAACAGATGGCCGAGCCCCGCTATGTCATTGCCACGGGCGCATGCGCCATCTGCGGCGGGCCGTTCCAGTACAACTCCTATCATATTGTCCACGGCGTGGATGAGATTGTCCCGGTGGACGTGTACGTGCCCGGGTGTCCGCCCCGCCCCGAGGCGTTCTTCTGGGGGCTGCTCGCGCTGCAGCGCCTGATAAAGGAGGGCGAGTCCATACGCCGTCCCGACATCCGGCGCAAGCCTGTGCTTGCGGCACTGCCCCGGGGGGTCACCATGGAGGACATCCGGGGCGAGATGCGCCGTTTGCTCGAAGAACAAAATGTGGTGAATGTGGCCGAATCGGTCGAACACAAGATATGGACGCAAAGGCTGAAAGAATGGATTCGCAGGCCCTCCTCCAAGCCATAACCGGGGCAAATCCGGCGGCGCAGGAGCGCCCCAAAACCAGTCTTCCGGCCGTGCGCGTGCCGGTGGGGACGCTGCACGCATTCATGCGGTTCCTGCGCGACGATCCGCGCTTGTCGTTTGATTTCCTTCTTGATCACACCGCCATAGACTGGGTGGCGGACAATCAGTTTGAACTAATCTACCAGCTCTTTTCGACGCTGCACGGGCACTCCCTGACGGTCGGCGTTCTAATCGACCGGGAGAATCCGCTGGCGCCCACCGTGAGCGACCTCTGGCCCATCGCCCAGTGGCAGGAGCGCGAGGTCTACGATCTTTTCGGTATTCCCTTTGACGACCATCCCGATCTGAGGCGGCTGTTCCTGGAGGACGACTGGACGGGGTATCCCCTCCGGAAGGACTACGAGGACCCCAACATGCTTCAACGGCCGCAGTGACGCGCACGCACAACAGGACGCAACGATGACGGTACGGATACGGACACTTGACGAACTTCTGACGCCGCCCGCCGCAGGCAGCAGCGAGCTGTCGACGCAGGAGTATTTCGTGAACATGGGGCCGCAGCATCCCATCGCCCACGGCTCTCTGCGTCTCGTGCTGCGCCTGGACGGTGAAACGGTCAAGGAAGTGATTCCGGTGCCGGGGTTTGTACACCGCGGCATCGAAAAAATGTGCGAGAAGATCACCCCGCGACAGATCGTCCACCTCACCGACCGCCTCGATTACTTTTCCGCCATCATGAACAACTGGTGTGCGGCGAAGGCGGTGGAGAAGGCGGCCGGCATCGAGACCAACGCCCGCATTGAGACGATCCGCACGATCATGGCGGAGTTGCAGCGCGTCCAGAGCCACATGCTGTGGTGGGGGGTGCTGGGCATGGACCTGGGCGCGTTTACCGCGTTCCTCTATGCCTTCCGCGACCGCGAAATCATCGGCGAACTTTTCGAGGAAACCGTCGGCGCCCGGCTCACGATGAACTACGTGCGGCCCGGCGGCGTCATGTTCGACATCCTTCCCGGTTTCCAGGAGAAGGTCAAGAAGCTGCTCAAGTATCTGCGGCCGGTTGTCGACGAGTACGACACGCTGCTTTCGGGCAATGTGATTCTTCAGGAGCGCCTGCGAAACATCGGCCTGCTCGATCCGAAGCAGGCGGTCGCACTGGGATGCACCGGGCCTGTCCTGCGCGGGAGCGGCGTGCCCATGGATCTGCGCAAGACCGCGCCCTACGGGCGCTACGGCGATGCCGTGTTCAACGTTGCCGTCGGCACCACGGGCGACTGCTGGGACCGCTACAACGTGCGCATGGAAGAAATCCGCCAGTCCCTGCACATCATCGAACAGCTTGTCGATTCCATTCCCGGGGGGCCCGTCAACGTGCTCAAGGCCGGCGCGCGCATCACCATTCCCGAGGGAGCCTATTACGACCAGATCGAGACCGCGCGCGGGATACTTGGCATTATGATCGTCTCCGACGGCAAGAACCCGGCCCCGTACCGGCTCCATTTCCGCTCTCCGAACTTCAACAACATGTGGGCCGTCACGGCGATTGCGCCGGGCTGGCGCATTGCCGATATTATCGCCATACAGTCCAGTCTTGACCTGGTGATCCCGGAAATTGATCGGTGAACCGATGACCATGCCAACCATTGCATATTTGACCCTTGCGGCGTCCCGCGGCGCGTTCAAGACCGTCACCGTCTCGGAAAGGACGGCCCAGGCCTTCGCAGACGGCTCGTGGATTCTTGCGCTGGCCTATATTGTTGCCGCGCTGGGGGCGCTGGGCGCGCTTCTGACCTTGGTGGGACTGGTGCTCATCTACGCCGAACGCAAAATTGCCGCCCATTTCCAGTGCCGTGTCGGACCCATGCGCGTCGGCTGGCACGGCGTCCTGCAAACCGTGGCGGATGCGCTCAAGCTGCTGCTGAAAGAGGACATTGTCCCCGAAAAGGCCGACAAGGTTATGCACATGCTTGCGCCGTTCCTTTCGATGATGGCCACCGTGATGGTGCTCGGCGTGCTGCCCTACAGCCCCGTCCTCCAGATCGCCGACATAAACATCGGCGTGCTCTACGTGACGGCAATCAGCGGCTTTGGCGTCATGGGCATCCTGCTCGGCGGATGGAGTTCGAACAACAAATGGTCCATGGTGGGGGCCATGCGCGCAGGCGCCCAGATCATTTCCTATGAAATCTCCGCCACCCTCGCCCTGCTCGTGGTCGTGCTCTTCTCCGGCTCCATGTCCCTCGCCGGGATCGTGCAGAGCCAGGACGCGGGCTGGTGGATCTGGCGCGCCCACGGCGTCGGCGTGGTTGCCTTCACCGTCTATGTGATTGCCGTCACCGCCGAAATCAACCGCACCCCCTTCGACATCCCCGAGGGCGAGTCGGAACTGGCCGCCGGATTCCACACCGAATATTCCGGCATCCGCTTTGCTTTTTTCTTCCTGGCCGAGTTTATCAACATGTTTATCGTTTCGGCCATGGCGGTCACGCTGTTCCTGGGCGGGTGGATGCCCTTCCACATCGGCGCGCTGGCCCCGTTAAACGGCTTTATGGACCTGATTCCACCGGTGCTGTGGTTCTTCGCGAAAACCTCCGCCGTGGTGTTTGTTATCATGTGGTTCCGCTGGACCTTCCCGCGTTTGCGGGTGGACCAGTTGATGTATCTGGAGTGGAAAGTCCTGCTGCCCATCGGGTTCGTGAACCTGTTTGCGGCTGCGGTCGTGGTCCTGTACAACCTCTACCCCTTCCCAATTCTGACGCCCTAATACAGCGAGTCATTCTAATGGCATTTTATGGTTTCTATGTGAAAACGCCGCGAAAAGCAGGGACAGACACGCCTTTCAAACTGCCCAAAGGCGAGTCAGTCCCCATCTTTCGCCCGGAAACAGACTAGCATGGGACGAGTTGACTTCAGCGATGTGAAACACGAAACGCGCGCCTTTGCCGGCGCGGCGGTTCCGGTGTCGGTTGTGCCGCGGTTCAAGAGGCAGGCCTACCCGACCCGTTTCCTGTTTGCGGTTAAGAGCCTGATTGACGGCATGCGCATCACCTTCGGCTACCTGGTGCGGCCCTCCAGGGTCGTCACGCGGCAGTATCCCGAGAACCGCGCCGTGCTCAAGTTCCCGGAACGCTACCGCGCGAGCCTGAAGTTCAAGTTCGACGAAAACGGCTACCAGTTTTGCAACGGCTGCGGAAGCTGCGAGCGCGCCTGTCCCAACGGCTCCATTATCCTGAAAACGCGCAAGGGTGCGATCTCCGGCAAGAACGAGATCGAACGCCATATATGGCGCATGGACTCCTGCGTGATGTGCAATGCCTGTGTCGAGGCCTGCGCCTTCGGCTCTCTGGAAATGTCGCACGATTTCGAAAACGCCGTCTATGACCGTCGGCTGCTGGTCTACACGCTCAACCGCTACGCCGGACCCACGGCGGCCGTCCTCCTCAAGGAGGAAGATACGGAGAAACGCAGGGCGATGATGACTGAACTGGAAGTCTACGGCGGGCCGGTGCCCATGAATGGGCACGCGCTGCCGACCGTTCGCGCGCTGGGCGCGCCCGCGGGCACGGGGGGGGGCGCCTCATGATTGCCGCCGCTGTTTACACGGTGATGTTCTGGGCGCTGGCCGTTGCCACGGTGCTGCTGGCGCTGGTCGTGGTCAACACGCGCAAACTGCTTCGTGGCGCCGTCGCGCTCATGGGCGCGCTGGGCACAACCGCGGGACTTTATGTCATGCTTGACGCCCAGTTCCTTGCCGGCGTGCAGGTGCTGGTTTATGTGGGCGGTGTCGTGGTGCTCATTGTCTTTGCCATCATGCTTACGCGCTCCGGCGAGTTGCTGGAAGACCATCCCGCCCCCGTCCGCATGTTCGTGGGCGCGGTTGTCTCCATCGCCTTTCTGGCGCTTTCGGGCGGCGCCGTCTGGGTGTCCCCTTTTGCGGTGGACGGTTCCGGAAAGACCCCGCCCAACGACGCGCTTTCCATCGGAAAAGCGCTGCTCGACACCGGTCCCGGCGGCTATGTCGCCCCCTTCGAGGTCATTTCGCTGCTGTTGTTGGCGGCCATGATTGGGGGTATCGTGATTGCCCGCAAGACGCCGCCGCCCCATCAGCCCTTCACCAGCGGCGGCGACCTGCCCGGTGAAACCGACGTGTACACGCCGCTCAGCCAGCGCGACACCGAACCGGGAGGGCGCGCGTCATGAACAACCTGCCTGCGCTGGTCGCCTCGCACACGCCCGGTGTCCGCGAGTGGCTGCTGCTCACCTCGGTGATCTTTTCCATCGGCCTGTATGGCCTGCTCACGCGGCGCAATGCCGTCGGCATCCTGCTCGCCGTGGAACTGATGCTGAATTCGGCCGCGCTCAACTTTGTCATATTCAACCGTTTCTGCATGCCCGCCCGTGTGGACGGCAGCGTGATGGCGATTTTCGTTGTTGCGATCGCCGCCGCGGAAGTGGTGGTCGGCATGGCCATATTCGTGGCCCTGTACCGCTACCGGGGCACGGTGGACGTAAACCGGATGGACACGATGAAAGACCCGGCAACCCCCTTTGAAGGGCCGATTGCGTTTCACGAGGGGGTGATCGAAGGCATCAACAAGCAATACAAGAGCCGTCATGACCACTGAAATTGACATTCAACATCTGGGCTTCGCGCTGCGCCACGCATGGATGGTGCCGGCATTCCCGCTGGTTTCATTCGTCCTGGTGGGCCTGCTCATCAGGCCGCTGTCGGGCAGGCTTTCCGGAATCGTTGCCACCCTGGCGGTTTTCAGTTCCTGGGCAACCGCCTGCGCCGTCGCCTACGAGTATTACACGCTCTGCCCGCCCGGCGGCGGGCATCCCGTGCTCGTTCCCTGGGCCTTCGAATGGCTGCGCTACCAGCCGGGAATGGCCGTGAACATGGGCGTCATCATCGACCCCATTTCAGTCCTGCTCATGCTCGTGGTTACCACGATCAGCACCCTGGTCCATGTCTACAGTATCGGCTACATGAAGGGCGACACGGGTTTCGGCCGCTTTTTCACCTACCTGAGCCTGTTCACCTTCAGCATGCTCGGCCTCGTTGCGGCGCCGAACATCGTGCAGATGTACGTTTTCTGGGAACTGGTGGGCGTGAGCAGTTTCCTGCTCATCGGCTTCTATTACCAGAAACCCTCCGCCGTTGCCGCGTCGAAGAAGGCCTTCATCGTCACCCGTTTCGCCGATCTGGGCTTTCTTATCGGCGTGCTGACGCTGGGCTACTTTGGATTCAACCTCTTTGGCGGCATTGCGCCGGCCGTTGCGGCCCGCACCGCGGCCCACTGCGCCATGCCGCTGCAGCCCTTTGATTTTCTCTACCTGACCAGCCCCGAATTCCTCCGGGCCTTCGGCGCGCTCGCGGCCGGTTCGCCGGGCATAACGCTGCTGACCGTCGCCATGGTCCTCGTGTTCATGGGCGCGGCCGGCAAGAGCGCCATGTTCCCGCTGCACATTTGGCTTCCCGACGCCATGGAGGGCCCGACTCCCGTGTCGGCCCTGATCCATGCCGCCACGATGGTCGTGGCCGGCGTCTACCTCGTGGCCCGCATGTTCCCCGCCTTCGCGGCGAGCGGCGCGGCGCTGCTCGTGGTGGCCTATGTGGGCGCGTTCACCAGCCTCTTTGCCGCCGTCATCGGAACCACGCAGGATGACATCAAGCGCGTGCTGGCCTTCTCCACGCTGAGCCAGCTCGGCTACATGATGCTGGCGCTGGGCGTGGCCACCATGGACAGCCCCCTCGGCTACACGGCCGGCATGTTCCACCTGTTCACCCATGCCTGCTTCAAGGCGCTCCTCTTCCTGGGCGCCGGCGCGGTCATCCACGCCGTACACAGCAACGAGATTTGGGAGATGGGCGGCCTGCGCAAAAAAATGCCCATCACCCACTTCACCTTCCTGATTGCCACGCTGGCCATCAGCGGCTTCTGGCCCCTGTCCGGCTTCTTCTCCAAAGATGAGATTCTGGCGGCGGCGCTGGGCAACGGCCATCGCCTGCTCTTCGACGTGGCGCTATTCGTCGCGGGCCTGACGGCCTTCTACATGTTCCGCATCTACCTGGTCGTCTTCTGGGGTGAGCACCGCACCGAGAAGGCGAGTCACGCCCACGAGATTCCGGCG
>CAZOMH010000234.1:0-6645 GCA_964580415.1 uncultured Nitrospirales bacterium | reverse complement strand
ACCGCGCAAGGCCGTGTGGAGGACCTTACCCTCAAGATCAAGAGTTATCTGAAGGCGGGAGACCGGGCGACAGCGGGCAAATTCGCGGTTGAGTTGAAGCGCGCCACGGCGGACTTGGAGGAGAACAAGACGCAGTTGGGGATGCATGAGCAGAGTTACCAGAACTATTTGACGAAGATTCAAAACGCCGCGAAGAAGCTCAACGACGTCCAGACCAAAATCCACAAGTATGACGCCGAGCTGAAGATGAGCGGCGCCGAAGCAGAGATGGCGGCACTTTCGCAGAGTTTCAACTTCGACGTGACGACCGATTTTGGCCAGCTTGAGAACATGATTCAGGACAAAATCGACAAGAACCGCGCCCGGGTTCGTGTCGCGTCGGACTTGTCGAACGAGGGTATTGCCGAAATAGAAGCCGAAAAGAAGATGGAGGAGTCCCAGGCCGACGAACTGCTGGCGCAGTTCGAGGTGGATATGGGGCTCAAGACGCCGGAGACCGCAGGGGTCAAGCCTCAGGAGAAGAGTCTCGATCAGGCGGCTCCCGTCGCGGAACCCTCCGCGCAGGAGAAGGATGCGGCATTGAAGGATTTCGAGAAACAGACCAGCTAGTTGACCGTGTGCGGGGCGAAGCGCGCCGCGCACAACGGGGATACCGAACTAACAGGAGGAATGAAGATGGCAGCGGACAGTGTCGGCGGCGGGCCGAAGGCCCCATTCTATATTGTTGTTGCACTGGTTGTGATCGGACTTGCGGCGTATGGTCTTCGGGGATACATTTTCCCGAAGGGCACGACTTCGGACGGCAAGAACGCCGCGCCCATCAGCGCCGCGGATTTGCAGAAGAATGCGGCGGGAACTGCCGGCGGCCCCGCGGGCAAGAATGCAGCGGCGACCGAGGCCCCGGATGCCAATGTGGCCACCACCGCAAAGGAATACACGTTCGTGCCGTCGGAGAAGCTGCCGCCGGTAAGCGGTGTCAGCACCTACGAACCCCTGGCGGACCGCACGGTAAAGTTCGCGCTGAATGTCTGGGCCGGATGGGCGCCCATTATCCTGTTTAATGAAGGCAGGGCGCCGGGAAAGGTCTGGACGACGCCGGACGGCAAGGAATTCAAGGTCGAGCTCGTTCTGATTGACGATCCTGTCGCGATGCGCGACGCATATGCGGCGGGCAAGGTGCATGTGGGCTGGGCGACGCTGGACATGGTTCCGCTGTTCATGGAAGAACTGCAAAAGGACAGCCGGATTCGTCCGCGGGTTTTCCAGCAGGTGGACTGGTCAAACGGCGGCGACGGCATCGTGATGCGCCGCAGCGCGGCGAAAGACCCGCAACGTCCGACAATCTCGGACCTGCGCGGGAAAAAGATCGTGCTTGCCCAGAACTCACCCAGCCAGTTCTTCGTGCTGAACTCCCTGATCAGCGGGGGAGTGCAGCCCGCAGAAGTGAATTTCGTTTACACGCAGGACGCTTTTCAGGCGGCGGCCGCGTTTAACACGAACAAGGACATTGCGGCCTGCGTGAGCTGGGCACCGGACATCTACAATCTCACCAAGATCGAGAACAACTACCTGCTGGTGACGACCGGGACGGCAAACAAGCTCATTGCGGACGTCTGGTTCGCGCGGGCGGACTTTGCGAAAGACAACATGGACATCTGCGAGGGGCTGGTGCGGGGCATCTTCGACGGGATGGACCTGATCAAGAGCGACGAGGGGAAGAAGAACGCGGCGGACTTTATGTCCAAGGTGTACAACATTCCCGCGGTGGACTGCATGGGCATGCTGGGCGACGCGCACAGCACGAACTTTGCGGAAAACCACGAGTTCTTCATGAACCAAAACAACCCGGCGAATTTCGAACGGACATGGAACACGGCGAATTATCTGTACAAGCACATCGGGAAGATTTCGGCGCCCGCCGATTTCAGCTCGGTCATGGATTTCTCCATTCTCCAGAAGCTTGGCAAGGAGGAGAAATACGCGAACAGCAAGAACGAATACATTGTTCAGTTTACGCCCAAGACCGTGCAAAGCATCAAGGCGGAGAGCGGCGAGATTCTTACGAAGGTCGTCACGGTGCATTTCTATCCGAACAGTTACGATCTGTTCAAGAAGGTCACCACCGCGGAGAACGGCAAGGATGTCGAGAAACTTTACGATCCAAACGTGGACTTTGTGCTCGAGGAGATCGGAAAACTGGCCGCCCAATACGGCGCTGCGCGCATCGTCATCGAAGGCCACACGGACAGCAGTATGAAGGGGCAGATTCCCGCGACGGCGGTGAAGGAACTCTCCGGCAACCGCGCAAATGCCGTGAAAGAGGCGCTTGTAAAGAAGTTCCCCTCGCTTGACCCGCGTCAGTTTTCGGCGGAAGGCAGGGGATGGGACGTTCCCGCGGACGCGGCAGACCCCATGAATCACGCGAAAAACCGGCGCGTGGAGGTCAAGGTGTATCCGCTCGAATCGGCAAACTGACAAGATGCGCGGCAGGATTGCCAATTACATACGGCGCTGGGCGGTTCTTCGGGATTGTCCCAGCGCGGCAGAAAGTGCCGCAATATCCATTGCATCCATCGCCGCAGTCTGCCTCGTGTGGTGGCTGCTCACATTGGGACCGGTGGAAAAGCGGATTATCGATCCGATCACGCTGCCGAGCCTCTCTGAAACAGTAAAGTCCTTTCCCCGGCTGTGGTTTGACCGGGCGTTGGCGCGCAGCGCCGTATGGAGTCTCGGGCGCGTCTTTGGCGGGTTTGTTCTGGCCGGCGCCGTGGCGGTGCCGCTGGGCATCCTTGCCGGGGTCTTTCTGCGGCTTCATGCCTTCCTGAAACCGCTGTCCATTTTCGGACGCAACATTCCCGTTGCCGCCCTTATCCCGCTGACGCTCATGTGGTTTGGCCTGGGCGAGGTGCAGAAGGTAATGTTCATCTTTTTCGCCTCGGTTGCGTTTGTCTTCTTCGACAGCGCGACAGCCGTACAGGGTGTGCCGAACAGTTACCTTGATGCCGCCTACACGCTTGGCGTCAAGTTCTCGCCGAAGCACGGGCTAAAATGGGCCGCCGTCATGGGGGTTGTGTACGGGGCCGCTTTTGCAGCCATGTTCCTCATGCTGGTGGAACGCCCCATTCTTTCGGATGCCGCGCTCCGCGCCTCATGGAGCGTCAATCTTGTTCTGATGACCGCCCTGGGGTTCTTTCTCGGAGGGGCGCTGTGGTTTCCGATTGTCGCTTTTCAGGCCATTCGTAAAGTGCTGTTCCCGCTGGCCATGCCGGATGTTGTGAACAGCCTTCGGCTGTTGTTCGGGCTTGCCTTCGGCTACATCATGCTGGCCGAGGTGATCAACGCCGAATTTGGGCTGGGTGCGATTATCAACATCAGCCAGCGGCAGGGTCCCCGGGAACACATCTATCTTTCGTTGCTGCTGATTGCCCTGCTGGCCTTCTGTATTGATCGCGTCATTCTGGCTTTCCAGCGGCGCATGTTCCCCTACCGTCAAGTCGGAGCGTAGTGCCATGGCGCCCAAAGACACCCAACAGCCCTGCGCCCTTAGCGATTTGCCGGCCGAGCCGCCGGTGGTTGCCGGTGTGCCGCCGATTGTGGAGTTCAAGGATGTCACAAAGACCTATTCGCCGGGCACCCGGGGGGAATATACGGCAATAAAGGATGTCACGTTTCGCGTGGAGGACCTTCAGGACACGGGCGAGTTCATCGCGATGATGGGGCCCAGCGGTTGCGGAAAAAGCACCGTGCTGCGCCTCATTGCCGGACTTGCCCCGCAGTTTCCGCCGTCGGCGGGAGAGGTGCTGCTTGGCGGCAAGCCGGTGCCCGGTCCCGGACCGGACCGGGGCATGGTCTTCCAGGATTACACCTGTTTCGACAACCGCACGGTTCTGGACAACGTTGCGTTCGGACTGGAATGCCGGGGCGTCGGAAAATCCGAGCGGTATGATGCGGCGCGGGAATGGATTCAAAAGGTGGGACTCCATCCCACGAAGGATGCCCCAAAGTACCCGCACCAGCTTTCCGGCGGGATGCGGCAGCGTGTTGCGATTGCGCGGACGCTCATACTAAAGCCCCGCATTATTCTTATGGACGAGCCTTTTGGCGCTTTGGACCCGGCGACGCGCCAGCATATGCAGGACCTTCTGGTGTCGCTTTGGCGCGAGGTGCAGGCGACCGTGTTTTTCGTTACCCACGATGTGAGCGAGGGTGTTTACCTCGGCGACCGGGTGTATATTTTCAGCAACTCGCCGGGCACCATTCTGCACCAGTTCCGCGTCATGCCGCCGGACCGTCCCGCGGCGAAGATGATTCGGGAAAAGCCGTTCCAGGATGCGGTGTTTCGCATCCGTGACATACTCGACTCTCTTGAAGAGGGCAAGACCTAAATGGCATCCGGCTTAAACTTCATCGGATACGTCAAGGCCGCTTTCAAGTGGCGATGGAACATGCTCGGCTTTGGGGCCGGCTGTGTCTTTGCCGTTCTGTCGGGCCAGTTCAGCGTTGTCTTTCCTCTTCTGGCTTCCGCCGAGGTGGCCTACCTGGCCCTGCTTTCGACGAATCCCAGGTTCCGCGCCGCCATGGACGCGCGCGCGCGGCAAAGCGCGCAGGACGACGATTCCAGCGGGATGATGCAGCAGATCAAGGCCGGACTGCGCAAGGATGACTGGGACCGGTATGAAAAGCTGCTCCAGCGGTGCATGTCGCTGGACAAACTGGGACGCCAGTTTCGCGGCCCCCATGCGGACGACAACAACGCGGTTTCCAGCATGCAGACAGAATCACTTGAGCGTCTGCTGTGGATGTTTCTCAAGCTCCTTTACAGCCAGGATGCGCTGAACAGTTTCATCGGCGGCATTGACCGGAACGAGATAGAGCGCGATGCCAAATCGACCGGGGCCGAGGTGAAAGCGGCTGCCGCGAGGGACAGTGCCGGCAAACTGGCGCGTTCCCTTCAGGACAAGCTGGATATTCTGAAAGAAAGACTGGCCAATTACGACAAGGCGGTGGAGAACCGTGAACTTATCGGGGCGGAAATTGACCGAATCGAACAGAAGGTGTGCGCCATCAGCGAATTGGCAGTGCGCTCCAGCGACGCGAGCGACATCACCGCCCAGGTGGACGGTATCGCCGCAGGCGTAAGCGCGACGGAAGACGCCATCCGGTCGCTGGATGTCGTGCCGTCGCTCAAGAGCGAGAAAGCGCCGAAACTGCTCAATACGCTCTGACGCGGGTATGCAATCAGAAACAGCGGGGTGTGCGGCATGGAGAAGAACGCCTGGCCTGAATGGGTGAACAGGATGAGGGAGAGTTATCTGGCCGGCGGCGCCAGCATGTTTCTTCTTCACGGAAATGTTTCCGATGTCATCGGCTGCGGGAACGAGAAGGACTACGCCGCGGAACCGTTGGCGGATATTCTTGCGGGGCGTCTCTTCGGCGGATACGATATCGTCCTCCATTACGATGTGGGGCGCGGACTCCGCCCGCACGCGGGAAATGATCCCCAGCGCTTTGCCAAAATGAGCGCCCTCCTTTCCCGTCTCATGGGGGACGACGCCGGCCTTCCGCGTGAAATCACCCCCTGCCTGCGCACCCTTGACCGGCTTGTGTCGCTCCTGCTGGTGGGCGAGGAGAACCGGGCACGGCGCACCGCAATTCTCTTTGACTACGCGGACTTTATCTGTCCGGCCACAGACCTGCCGGGCGAACATCTGGCCACTTTCCTCAATTGGGCGCGCAGCCCGGTCGTTCGGATGGTCAACATCATCTTTGTCCTCATGACGGACAGCCTGAGCCGTTTGCATCCGGCGCTGGTCCAGAGCGGCCACACGCAGGAAATTGCGGTACCCATGCCCAGCCAGGAGGACCGGAAGAAATTCATCGGTCTCCGCTTCCCCGCAGAGGCGCAGGACGCGGAGCGCTTGTCGGTCATGACGGCAGGCTTGACGCTCAACAATGTGAACAACCTGATGCGCCAGTTGGCCATGGACACCCCGGAGGATGCGAAGTCCGGTGCCGTTGGGGCGAAGTCGGATGACAAAGACGCCGGCGGAAAGAGTTTTGCGGCCGAGTCGCTGACAGCGATAAAGAAGAGCCTCATGGCGGCGCAATGCCCCGGGCTTCTGGAGTTCATGGAGCCCAAGTTCAACATGGGCATGGTCGCCGGGCATACCGCGGCCAAGGAACGGTTGTCCAACGACGCAAAGCTCATCCGGGAAGGCAGTCTTGATGCCGTGCCCATGGGCTACATCCTGTGCGGTCCGGTGGGCGTGGGCAAAACATTTCTGGCGCTGTGCTACGCGGGTGAGGTGGGCATCCCCTGTGTCACCATCCGGAACTTCCGCAGCAAGTACGTGGGGGAGACCGAAGCCAATCTGGAACGGATTCTGTTTGTCGTTCGCGAGTTGGGACCCGTGGTGATCCTTATCGATGAAGCGGATGCCGCGGTGGGCAACCGGAGCGCTTCCGGCGACTCGGGCACGAGCGCGCGGGTGTTCGCGCAGCTTGCCAGCCAGATGGGCGACACGCGGTACCGGGGGAAGCTGATCTGGTTCCTTATGACCTGCCGTCCGGACCTCCTTCCGGTGGACCTCAAGCGGCAGGGGCGCTGCGAGGAGCATATTCCGCTGTTCTATCCGCAAACCCCGG
>CAZOMH010000233.1:0-6691 GCA_964580415.1 uncultured Nitrospirales bacterium | reverse complement strand
CACCACCGCCTGCGTCACCGTGGCCACAAGGTCCTCATAGGAATGAACGCGGCGGTTGGCAAGCGCGTCGCGCAGGTACACGTCCACGCCGAAACGCTCCCGGCCCGTGCTCTTGGGCGGGTCCTTGGCAAAATAGGGATCGCTCAGCAGGGATTCCAGAAATTCGTCGATGACCTTGCCGCGCAGGGCCGCCTCGCCGTTCTCGTCAAACATGCGCATGCCGCGCGACAACTGGCGCACCGTGCCGTCAATCACCATGTTGCCGGGGCCGGTGTCAAAGGCGATAATGTCCTTGAACTCGGGCGTGACCACGGTCAGGTTGGCAATGCCGCCAATATTCAGGCACACCATGGTGCGCTCTTCACGACGGAACAGCAGCCAGTCGGCATAGGGCACCAGGGGCGCGCCCTGGCCGCCGGCCGCCATGTCGCGCACGCGGAAATCGGACACCACGGGGATGCCGGTGCGCTGCGCTATCACCGCCGCCTCGCCAATCTGGAGCGTGCCGATGCGGTCCGACCCGGAACCGGGCGGATAATGGCCGATGGTGTGCCCGTGGATTGAAACATAGTCCACCTGCACCTTCTCGTCCTGGGCAATATCGACCATGGTCAGCACCGCCTCGGCCATGCGGTCCCCCAGTTCGAAATTCAACAGGCACACTTCCTTGCATGGCATATGCTCGGTAAGCAGCCGGTTGCGCAGTTCGGGTTCATAGGGGAAAGTCTGGTGCGCGATGAGCTTCATCGCAAGCCCGGGCCCCGTGCCCTTGATGCGCACCAGTGCCGCGTCCACCCCGTCGCACGACGTGCCCGACATCAGGCCTATGCCGTAACGAACCCGCTTGTTCTGAATTTCCTCAAGGTTCATAACCCAAACCTCTCAAGTTCAACCCCCGTGAAATAATGTTTCAGTATTTCCGAGTGAGACAAGCCCTGCCCTGCCATCGCTCTGGCACCCTGCTGGCACAAGCCCACACCATGGCCACTTCCACCGCCATACAGGGTCAGTGACGCCAATCCACTTTTTGCACTTTCAGAACTAATTATAATCATAGCACTCGGCAGTCCGCCAATTACCTGTCGAATGGCCAACTCCCGATCCACGTTGACTGTGCCACGACTTCCCACAACCTCCATGGACACGAGCCGACCACTGGTGCCACGGGCACCGGGCCTCACGGCTTGCACTACACCAATATTATAGCTTTTACTCATTATCTCGCTCAATTGCTTCTTTGTCAACTTTTTCTTCCAGCGAAAATCCTTGTGATCGGCGCACCAGGCCGGAGGCGACGCAGAAAGCCACTTTTGCAGGCCATAGGCTTGAAGACCCGATTTCGCCGGATTCTTGCCCGGCGGGAAGTCGGGAACCCCGCGTAATACCGGGTTGGCGGGCCCGGACCAGACCTTTTCGTTGTCCTCGGTCCAACCGCCGCAACAGGCGCAAAACACGGTGGCCGCCACTTGGCCACCGTGAACCAATGCGACCCCGGCGGTCTCTTCGACCGCCCGGTTTGTGGTGGACATGTGCCCGGACAGTCCGGCGTAAGCCCGGCAGTTTTCCAGCGTGGTGTAGTCAAATCCTTCAAGGTCGAACTTGCCCGCCAATCCGGCGAGGATTTCGCTCCGGGCGGCCACGGCCTGTGCCTTCAGCGCCTCCATGGGCCAGGAGGCAGGCATTTCGGCGGGCAAAACTCCTTTCAGATAGGTTTCCAGCGGGAGTTCGCCCATGATCTCAATGCTGCCGTCCGGTCCCACCCGGAGACGCAGGGGCGGGGCAACAGTACGGGCGGCATGGTGTTCTTTCATGAAACCGGTCTTCACATCGGCAAGTTCCAAGGGCACATCGCAACGCAGTTCCAGCGGGGCGGCACCCCGAAAAACGGTCTTCTTGCCCCCGCCGTCGGTCACCGACAAGGTGGCCGCGCCCGGCGCGGTGGTCTCCGGCCTCGTCCACGCAAAAACCTCCCCGGCTTTGAGTTTCCTGACCAGCGCATCCGCCTCCGCCTGTGTCTTAAAACGCGCCAGCGACACCCAGTAAAGCCGGTTGTCCATAACCTTTCCACTGGTGGTACGAAAGGTTCTGCCGAAGGTAACGATTTCGGGAGCATACCCGCGCGCCTTCCAGGACTGCATGTACGCCTGCAATTCCTTCTCTTGGGAAGGCGGAAAAGTCTTGGGAAACACATGGAACCGCTGGGTGGCGGGCCGGACTTGTGAAGCGGTAAACGTCCATATTCCGGCACCGAGTTGCACTTTCGCGTCTGCCGAGATGACAGACAAATCGGTCGTGGACCGAACCGCAAGGGGTTCTTTGAAGGTGCCATAACGCAGACGGACGGGGGTGTCGGCAACAGTGGCAACCGGTTCGGAGGACGCCCGGGCACAAATGCAAACGGTGCAAAGAACACAAAAGAAGACAAAAAGAACCACATTTGCCTGTGCTCCAACGCACATATGATGATTCCTCTTGCACATTCCTGCTCTTCTCTCTTGTAATGTCTTTTGCTCTGTATTAACCGAGAACCGTCTGTTTATATGGATTTAAGTTCGTCGCGCAGGCGATGCTGGCCATGACACAGTCGTGCGCTGGCAGTGGCAGCGTCCACCTGCCCAACCGCCATGACAATGGCCGTGGGAATGGACCAGTGGGCCGCTTGGAGCAGTTCCGTGGCTCGCTCAGTGCCGACACCGCCGATGGTGTCAACAATGTGCGCCGCCCGCAGCCGCAGTTTTGCGTTGGAGGGTTTCATCTCCACCATCAATCCCCGGTACACATACCCGGACAGGGCCATGGCCCCGGTGGAGATTATGTTCAGCACCATTTTGGTGGCGGTACCCGCCCGCAGACGGGTGGACCCCGCCAGCGCTTCGGGACCGGTGGCAAGGCATATTATAATGTCGGCCTGCGCCACGGGGGCCGGGTTGCAGCAGACCAAGGCCGTCTTGCAGCCCAGTTGTCTTGCCCGGTCCAGCGCCGCCGCCACATAGGGCGTGGAGCCGGAGGCGGCAATGCCGACAACAAAATCTATCGGGGTGGGATTCAACCGGTCCAAATCCGCCACGCCTGCTTCACGGTTGTCCTCTTCACCCTCGATGCTCTCGCGCAACGCCCGTTCACCCCCGGCAATCAGCCCGACCACCCGCTCCGGCGGTACGCCAAAGGTCGGGGGGCACTCCGATGCGTCAAGCACGCCCAGACGCCCGCTGGTGCCCGCACCGAGATAGATGATCCTGCCCCCGCCCATGATGGCAACGGCGGCGGCATCCACCGCTTGGGCAATGACGCCTTCCTGCACCGCCACAATGGCGGGCAGGGAGGTATCCAGACTATTCATGAACCGGACAATCCCCGTGGCGTCCAATGCGTCCAACGGGACTGCCGAGGCTATCTTACCTTCCGTGGGGACCGACACCGCTCCAGGCACGGCCGTATCCTGCGCATGCCAGACAGACGCCCACCCCGTCAGGTCGGCTGCATCGTGAAATGCTTCATACACGGCCCCGTGACCGACATGAAGGCATTCCATGAACTGGGCAAAGATGTACTGGTCCACAGACTGGCGGAATGCCGCACGAAAGAACCCGCATTCGTTAAGCAGCGACCCATGCAGGAAAAGTCGCGCCCCCTCGCCCAGATGGAGCCGCTCGACGGCGCTGACCGCCTGTGCGGCAAGGCGGCGGGCCTGCTCATCAAGGCAGGCCCGGGCCACGAAATCACCGGTTTCGGCAACGTTGGCCACCGTGCGCGCCATGTCCGCCACCGCGCACTTGTCCGCGGTGCCGGTCCAAACCACAAACTCCTCGAAAGAGCCCAGCCCGGCGGCTGACGGCAGCTTTTCAATCAATGCCGTGTCCGGACCCAGGCCGTCCACCATGGCTGCGCAGGCGCGCAGGGCATCCACGGCCACGCGGTAGGCGCTGCCGTCATCGCCAAACACGGCACCGCGGCCGCCGATGCGCAACACCTTCCCGTGACGGTTTTTGCCAATCACGGCGGAACCGGTGCCGGCAATGACCAGCGCGCCGCCGCCCGGCCCGGCATTGGCAAAGAGGACGGGGTGCAGGTCGGTGGTCACGCACACGCGCTCCGCACCCAAAGCACGACCGACGATTTCCGCCACGGCCGCCTGCACCTTCGGCGCCCCCGCACCGGCCAGGCCCGCCCAGATTTCCAGATCGCATGCGTCATGCCCGGCCAGAAGCCTGCGGGCCAGTTCCACCAGCGTCAGCGCGGCTGTCTCGACACCGCAGGCCACCGGATTGCCGGGCCCCGCCTCCGCCTCCGCGATGCAAATGCCCCCGGCGTTGTACAGCCCGCCCCGCGTGTGTGTGGCCCCGCCTTCGATGGCTACAATCATTTTTCCTGTTCCTTTGCGTCCGTGTCCCGCGGCCAGTCTTCTTTGCCGGTCCGCATCGCTTCCAGCG
Organism: uncultured Nitrospirales bacterium; assembly: GCA_964580415.1. Classification (GTDB taxonomy): domain Bacteria; phylum Hydrogenedentota; class Hydrogenedentia; order Hydrogenedentales; family CAITNO01; genus CAITNO01. The sequence continues at coordinate 2,261 of CAZOMH010000233.1, read as the reverse complement.
TGGGCCGATTTCTCTCCCAGCCCGCCTTGTTCACCGGCGAACGGAAAAGAAATCCCATCACCCGCTGCCCCCCCTCCTCCGCACGGCGCGCGGCCACGGCGCGCAACTGGTCATCCAGCGCGGAAGGCTGTTCACTGCACCCCTCCCCCAGCATCAGCAATGGTGTCTGGTAGCCCAGCAGTGCCGACATGGCCTCGTCAAAGCGCGCCATGTCCCGGTGCGCATCCCGCAGCGAAATTTGGGCACGGTGTTCGTTCATCGTCAACATCCACTCGCGCCGCCATTGCCAAGGGGAAAACCATGCCGACACGACGCCCCCCCAGGAGGCGAGGGCGAAATCAAAGGCGCTCTGCCCGCCAATCTCCCGCAGACGGTCGGCCATGCGGTGGTTAAGCCGCTGTGCCAGCCGCTGCGCGGCGCCGAAGTCCCACGGACTGTCCGCATCCGCCGGCTCGGCGGAAAAGACGCGCACCGAAAAACCGACACGCACATCGGCCCGGGCGGCGCGCAGGCAGACGGTGGCATCATTGTGCGCCTGGACCATCTGCGCCAGCGCGCGACGATACCCGAAACGCGGACCTTCATGATAGGTGCGCATCAGCCAGTATTCGGGCTCCGCCAGCGGAACCCAGCAGGCGCAGTGCGAAACCAGCGACTCGGCGGCCCGGGTCGCGTAGGCGACAAAAGAATCGGCGGCCTTCGGATGCGCCCACCCGCCCCGCGTTTCAAACCATTGCGGCGCAGCCTCGTCCAATAAGACGCACACCGGCTCGATATTTGCGGTACGCAAGCTTTCAAGGGCGTGACAGTATCGTTCAATCGCTTCGGCGTTGAACTGACCGGATTTCGGCTCGATCTGATCCCAGGGGAGTATCACGAGTGCGGCGCTGTGGCCGAGTGCGCACGCAGACGCGAGATGGACGGCGAAATCGCCGTCCTCCAGTCCATGCGCGGGCACCGCCGCGCCGATCATAAACTCGTTGGAACGTTCGTTCATGGATTTGTCTGCGCACCTGCGCCACAAGGAAAACAGGGCCTTCCGTCCCGCTTGGGTTGGAAGCTTTTACCGGGGCTATGGTAGCATGGCTGCGGTAGGTTTCCGAAAACAGCCTTTTGATTATTGATGTATAGGATGAATAGGATGGGAAGAGAGGCGGGAAAGGGGAATAAGTCAACCCGGCCGCGCCCGACAGCGGGCATATTCAATCCCCCTTCGAAGGGGGTGGCCCACAGGGACGGGGAATATTGCTTGAGGCCAGTGCCTGGGAACGACAGGCGAGGGTGCCTGTCTCACATCTTGCTGAACTGTGCCGAAATCTCAACCGGGCTTTGCGAATAAACCTTTATGAAGAGAAGCCCTGTGAAAAACATCAAGCATGCTTACCCAAAGATTGACGCACTTTATTTTTCCAACTCTGTAGACAAGGACCTTTCGGAACAAGCCTGGGACGAAACGGAGCGTCTCCTTCAGGCTAACCGAGAACACCTGCCTGAGGGATACCACTACCTGAATTCAAGATTGCACGACAGTTGGATAATCGGATACGAACGAACGTCCACGAGCTTCAAACTTAGACTTAATGACTTCTCGGCGCATTGCTTTTGTGAGGCAGTCAATGCCCTTACAGGAAGAAGTGTTACGCACAGGCAAACGGTGTGCCCCGTGGAACTGGTGTTTACCGGAGTCAGACAATTGAGGACATGCCATGTCAACCGCAATGGAAAGATACTGCCGCTGAATACCGAACGCTGGCTGCCTGAGGCAAAGGAGTTTCTCTGCGACGATATTCGCGCATTGAACAAGCGGGAGATTTCGTTGGGTATTCTCTTTTGGGCACGGCGTGTGGTCAAAGAAAGCAAGAAGCTACTCCTGGACATTGACGCGGAAAGACTCCAAATCGTTGAAATGAAGCGGACCGCATTTTCTGCCATTTGTGGTTCTGAAAACGGGGATTTCTTTGAACGTTTCATGGAGCAGCGTCAAAAGGGAATGGCTTTCGACTATTCGGCGGCGCTTGACTTTCTTAAATCATCTTGTTTTTCCCGAAATTTAGAGACTGGTCAGCAGGCCATGCAATAGGATATTCAGGATGGGACGTCCGGAAAAAACATGCACGGCAAGCGACCTCGCGGTCGCGCTGCTGGCGTTGCAGCAGACGCCGGGGACGGGCGTGAAGACACTGAACCGTCTGCTGGCGTCGGCGCGGGAGACGGGACTGGACCTGCCGGCCGCGTTGGGCACCAGTGTGCATCCCCATCCT
>CAZOMH010000232.1:0-6694 GCA_964580415.1 uncultured Nitrospirales bacterium | reverse complement strand
AAGCCGCCCATGGCATAGCCGACGACTGGCTCTCCACGACACTCCTTGCCACCCGCGCCCCCGTCCTCTTTGCGCCCGCCATGAACACGCAGATGTACCTGCACCCCGCCACCCTGGCGAATATCGCCCTGCTCAAGGAGCGGGGCGCGTTGTTTGCCGGTCCGGGCACCGGCAGGCTTGCCTGCCGCGAGGAAGGCCCGGGCCGTTTGACCGGGATTCCGGAGATTCTCGAAGCCGCGGCCATGGCCCTGACGCGCGGCAAGGACCTTGCCGGCAGGCGCGTGCTCATTACCAGCGGCGCAAACCACGAACCCATCGACCCCGTACGTTTCATCGGCAACGCCTCCTCCGGCCGCATGGGCCGGGCGCTCGCGCTTGAGGCGTTGTGCCGCGGCGCCGACGTGACCGTGATCACCGGTCCCGCCGAAGTGGCTCCGCCCGCCGCGGTCGAAGTGATTCCCGTGAGGACCGCCGCGGAAATGTACGACGCCGTCATGCAGCGTTTTGATGCCTGCGATATGCTCATTGCCGCCGCCGCCGTGGCCGACTACCGGTCCGCCAGCCTGGAAAAGGTCAAGATAAAACGCTCGGGTCCCATTACGTTGGAGTTGCTTCCCAACCCCGATATCGTGGCCGAAGCCGCGCGCCGCAGGCATGACGGACAGGTGGTTGTGGGATTTGCGGCCGAGACCGGCAATGTTCCCGAAAATGCGGCCGCCAAGCTTGCCGCAAAGGGACTTGACCTCATTCTTGCCAACCGGGTTGGCGGTGAAGACGGCGCCATCGGCGCCGACGACAGCGAGGCATGGCTTATCCGCGCTGGAATCCCGCCCCAAGCGCTCGGGCGCGTTTCCAAATCCGACATAGCCTGCCGGCTCCTCGATGCCGCCGCAGCCCTCCTCCGCGGATAAAACCCCGCGCACTGACGAAATAGGTACTTTCTCCAGAGGCAAAATATGGTATTCTGGCGTAATAACAGCGTGGGACTGGATTAAGCCTGGTGCCGCCGCCGGCCGCAACAAAAGAAGACAGGAGTCAGAATAAGGACGCAGAAACACAAAGCAGGCATCCAGGAATGTCTGCCACACACTGGCACCTGTAAGCTTATGGTCAGGACGAGATATTGGGGACGGCAAGTGGACGGGCCCTGCCCACGGTTCAGGGCGCTGAAAGCGCGGCACTGACCATCCCGGGCTGCAAGGCCCGGGAGACGTTGCGGACTTCTGCGGAGGCAAACAAGAGCTTGACGGATAGTAGAAAGAAAACGTTGATTGAGGAGCAGGCGACCGGGACTAACCGGACCGCCGATGGATAAAGACCATGCGCGAAGAAATCCTCGCACACCTTGAGGCGGTTATTGACCGCATTTCCCTGTTGGCACGGAAGGATGCCGAATTTCGGAACCACCTGCGCGTGCTGGGCCGCGCCGCCGCCGCATTGGCCGACGAAATTGACCGGGAGGACCGTGCCCGCCAATCCGTTCCGCCGCCCGATCCCAGAGTGGTCGAAGCCGTGGCCGTGCTGGGGGACCGTCTTCGCGACAACACGCTCGCCCTTCCGCCGGCGGCCCCCGTTGCCCCCGTGGAGCGGACCGAGGAACGTCCGCCCGTCGAGGATGGCGAACTGCATCTGATCCAGGAACGGTGCGAACTCAAAGTTGAGGCGATAAAGTGGTGCATCGCGGGCCGCTTGGGCGCGGAGGCAGAACCCGGCTCCAATGAGATGGAGGCGCACAAGCGCGACCTTGTCGGGCGCGCCAAGGCACTGCCAGACTGCTACCTCTGGATGCTCTATCCCTGGACCTGCGGAAAAGGATCACAGGAGGAATGGGAGAACCTGGGCGGGAACTTCGCCAACATGGCCCGTATGGCCGGGGTGCTTCAGACGGTGCTTTCCTGCCGCGACGACCAGCGCGAGTTCTTCGAACGCGCCGTCAAGATTGCCGCCGAGGTGCAGTCCGCCCTGCGGGTGGCCGTGGAGGCTGTCGGCAACCGCATGCCCGACCCCGACCAGGAAAAGTGCTTCCTCTGGCTGCGCCGCACCACCACCGAGCAGCACGTCTTTGTTGATCGCTTCATGCGCTGGAACGACCGCGCCCTCCCGGCCGGCTGGACCGGTGTGCGCGACCGCATCGACCTGCTGAATGAAGAGTTTTGCGGCATTCTCAATATCGACAAAGAAGCGGCCAAGGCGCTCCACCGCGCCCGCTATCACATCAAAATGATTGGGCGCAGTCCCGGTGCGGACCACGAACACGACTGGCAGGTCGTTGCCGGTTCCGTCGGGGCCGCGCTGCAGGCCGGCATGCCCCCAAGCAGTGTCGAACTGCGCGAACTGCTCCTGCCCGTGATGGATGATCTGCCCGTTTTTGAACAGGAGCATGCCGCCTTTGATCTCGTCGTGCGTGAAATCGACCGGTTTCTGACCACGGCGCCCGTCAGCGCCACTGCCGCGTTGGCGCAGGAAACCTCCCCCGAACTGTTGCGCGTTCGGAGAATGCTCCACGGCGCCACGGTCGTGTTTATCGGCGGCGATCCCCGTCCCGCCGCCCGGGCGGCCCTGGAACAGGCTTTCGAACTGGCCGAACTTGTGTGGCTCTCCTCCGAAGAGCACCAGTCCGTCGAACTTTTCCGTCCCCACGTCGCCCGGTCCGAAGTTTCCCTTGTCATACTCGCCATCCGCTGGTCCAGCCACTCCTTTGGTGACATCAAGGCCTTCTGTGACGCCTACGGAAAACCTTTCGTCCGCCTCCCCGGCGGTTACAGCCCCAACCAGGTCGCCCGCCAAATCCTCGAACAGGCCAGCGAATGGATCCGGCAACAGCAGGCACAAGGCTAGATTCCAAAGGCTGTCCGCTTGCATTGGCAGTCGGCCCGCGGGGGATTCAGTTATTTGCCCATCTCGGACATAATGTCCATGATGCCCGTGGAGTGGGGCCGCTATCCCAAATTCCGGCGAGTGTTCTTGGAGGGGATGTATCCCGGCGCGGTCGCGTCCGGGGCAATGCGGTTGCAAGCGCGGGCCACAGGTGCGGATGTTGTGCGAAATATGAAAAACGAAGGAATTTGTTTTCTTTTCCGAAGCTTTCTGTCATAGAATACATCGCACACGTTGCAGTTTGAGATGCTGGGATGGTGAGGTGTGACTTCCAACACGGAGGGAAGAATAATGGGACATGCCCGTTTGCTGGGTATTTCTGCTGCGCTGGTCCTGGGGCTCACAACGTTTGCGACATCGGCTTCCGCCGCGGTCATTTTTGTGGATGCCACCGCATCGGGCGGGGGAGACGGGGCAAGTTGGACCAATGCGTTCACGGCAATCCAGAGCGCTGTGGACGCAGCGTCGTCCGGCGACGAAATATGGGTCGCCGACGGAGTGTACACCTCGTTGACAGAACCGGTGGTGGCGATGAAACAGGGTGTGGCCCTGTACGGCGGGTTTGCCGGCGGCGAAACGGACAGGAGCCAGCAGGACTGGACCAACCATGTGTCCGCCATTGACGGGCAGACGGAAAGACGGTGTGTGACCGGCGCAACCGGCGCGCGGCTGGACGGATTTACTGTCCGCAACGGAAACGCGGCCGACAACGGCGGCGGCATGTCAAACACCGGCGTGTCGGTGACCGTGGCCAACTGCACCTTCTCCTCCAACACGGCCGTGGTGGACGGCGGCGGCATGTACATCTCCGGCGGTTCGCCGGCGGTGTCCGGCTGCACCTTTGCGAACAACACCGCTTCCCACAGCGGCGGCGGCATGCTTGGAATCAACGCGGTCAATGCGAGCGTCAAGGACTGCACTTTTTCCGGGAACAATGGCGCGGGCGACGACGGCGGCGGTCTGGCCTTCGACTACTCCAGCGCCTCTGTGACGAACTGCACCTTTTCCAACAACGTTTCAGCCGGTTATTCCGGTGGTCTGGACTTCGACTATTCCACGCTTACCGTAAGCCTTTGCACCTTCACGGGCAACACCACCGGCTATCGCGGCGGCGCGCTGGAAACCCGGAACGGGTCGGGCACAGTATCCCAGTGCGGCTTTTCTTCAAATTCGGTTTCCAAGCTCTCCGACAGCCAGGCGGGCAGCGGCGGAGCCATTGCCATGCGGGACTGCACGTCCCTGGTCATAGACCAGTGCCAGTTCAATGCCAACACCACAATTGCGGGGTGTACCAGCAGTAGTTCCGATGTGTCCTATTGCGGTGGAGCCATATTCAGCCAGGGCGGCGCGCCGCAGATTTCGCGCTGCGGTTTCACTTCAAATTCAGCCGGTGAATACGGCGGTGCGGTGGCCGGAAGCGGAAGCTCGCCCAAAGTGGCCAACTGCACCTTCTGGAAGAACAGCACGCTGGAATATGGCGGGGCGATTGGTTTTTTCGACGGTTACCCCAGTGTCGTGAACTGCACGGTCTACCAGAATGCGGCCTCGGCGAACAACGGGGATTTCCAGGGCCAGGGCGGCGGCATCATGGATTATAGCCGCGGGTTTACCGTAACGAACTGCATTGTTCGGGACAACGCGACCGCGCCGACCGGCGACTCCGTTTCCGACGAACAAATCCACCAGGCGGCAAGCACGATTGTCGGTCCCATTTCTGTCGCCTATTCCTGCGTGCAGGGCGGATATGCCGGAACAGGCAATATCGACGTGGACCCGCAGTTCATCTGGGCGGGCGGCGGTGAATTTTCGCTCCAGTCCACCTCGCCCTGCATCAACGCGGGCACCTCGGAAGGGGCGCCTGCCGTCGATTTCGCGGGCAACGCGCGCCCGCAAGGATGGCTTTTCGACATCGGAGCCTATGAATGGCGCGTTCCGCTGCTGCATGTGAACGCGGCCAGCACCGCGGTTTCACCGGACGGATGGAACTGGTTTTCCGCGTTTCACGACATACAGTCGGCCATTGATGCAGCGCCCATGTCGGAAATTTGGGTAATGGCGGGAACCTACACGGCATCGTTGGAACCCGTGGTCACAATGAAGTCCAAGGTCTCCATTTTTGGCGGTTTCAACGGCACGGAGTCATACCGGACTGACCGCAATTGGACAACCAACAAGACGATCATCGACGGCCAGGGTGCGCGGCGGGGTGTCGCGGGTGCCAATGAGAGCACGCTTGACGGGTTTATCATCCAGAACTGTTACACCGACAGCACCGGTGCCGGAATGAACAACAGCAATGCTTCGCCGCTGGTCGCCAACTGCGTTTTCAGGGACAATACGGCGTTCTATTGCGGCGGGGGCATGGGAAACTCCGGCGCCTCGCCCACGGTGGTCAACTGCCTGTTTCAGAACAACACGGCCAACTCGACTCCGCTGTCCGGTTTCAATCTCGGCGGCGGCGGACTCTTTGACACAAGTTCCTCTTCCACGGTGATCAACTGCACCTTCTTCGGCAACGCGGCCCCGTCCTGCTATGGCGGCGGAATGTGCTCGAACTCGTCCACCCCTTCGGTGTACAACTGCATATTTTGGGGCAACGCCGCCTCCGATTCTTCCCAGGTCAGCGGCGGAATGTCAATCTCCTATTCCTGCATCAGGTACGGCATAGGGAACACCATCATTGATGCGGACCCGCTGTTCGTGGACACGGCCGCCGGCAACTTCCGCCTGCTCCCCGGATCGCCGTGCATCAACGTCGGCACCGCGTCCGGTGTCCCATCCTCCGACTTGGCCGGGGTTTCGAGGCCGCAGGGTGCCGGATATGACTTGGGTGCCTATGAGTTCGTTCACGTGGTGTCCGCATGGCCGACGGCGGCCCGTATTGTCTACGGGCAGCCGCTGTCCTCCGCCTTGTTAATCGGCGGCACGACCGTTGTTGCGGGGACTTTCACCTACGATGATCCGGCTTATGTCCCCGATGCGGGCGCATACAGCGCGGCGGTGACGTTCACACCCTCGGACTCCGCCGATCTCGCCCTGTACGGCACGCTCTCCGGCACGGTCTCGGTGACCGTGGACAAGGCCGTGCCCGAAGTGACGGCATGGCCCTCGGCAAGCCCGATAATCTACAGCGCAGCCCTTGGGGCGTCCGCATTGACCGGCGCCGTGACATCAGTGCCCGGCAGTTTCTCGTTCGTCGATCCCTCCGTGCAGCCCATTCCGGGCACCTACCAGGCTGCGGTGCTTTTCACCCCCGACGACCCGGCCAACTATAATACCCTGCAGGGCACGGTTCCCGTGATTGTCACGCCGACCGACTGCACGGAATGCACGGAGACGGCCGGTCCCTATTATGCCGGCGACAGCGCGTGTCTTGCCGTGCCGGGAACCTTTGCGGCGGGCACGCCGTTTCATTGGGCCCGGCAGGACGGCACGCCCTTTGACCCCTCGCGCTTCTTGGGTGTCTATTGCCAGCGTCTTCATGTTTCGGGGCTGTGCGTGTCCGATTCCGGCAACTACGTGTGTACTTATGCCGATGGCCTGCAGACGGTTGTGACGCTTCTTGTGCTGCCGAAAGTCTATGCACTTTCTTACGCCGCCGCGCCCGTGGCCGGTGGCTCAATAGGCGGTCCGGACAGCGTCCAGATGGGTGAAACGGCGACCGTTACGGTCACGCCCAATCCCGGCTACAGCGTGGCGTCAGTGACGGTCAGCAACGGCACCGTCAGTGCTGCGGCCCCCTATGTGCTGTCCGGCGTGACAGTCGATACCGTTGTGACCGCGACCTTCACGGCCAACGCCAACCCCGTGACCTACA
>CAZOMH010000231.1:0-6701 GCA_964580415.1 uncultured Nitrospirales bacterium | reverse complement strand
TTCAGATATACTTGCGTCCCGGCGAATACCAATTGAGGCCCGCATGGACCGATTCCCGCAGGGGGCGCAAGGTGGTGTTCGCTGTGGACAAACCGCGCCGCAGGGGTGCTGCGGGCGGGAAGGTGTGGGTGTTTTCTGGGCTCAGAACTTCCAGGGTATGGCGATCCACCTGTTGCCCGGTCGCAGGGTCACATTGGGCATGGTGGATTGCGGCCCGGCGAGTCGTGAGTCGCGAGGTGGGACCGTGAAATTAGACCGACCAGCTCTTTTCCTGACGTTTGGGACCGTTGTCTCTCTGTGGCTTGGTTACTTTGTGAGCCATTACTTTCCCGGTTTTCATGAATCTCCCGACGGCTATTGGCTTCGCCACGACATGCTGTTGTGGCTCTTCGGAATGCTGGCCCTTGTGACCGCGGGGATTGCCGGCAGCCACATCCGCGCGCGGCAAAAGCAGGCATGGAAGGCGCTTCAGCAGCGCATAGAAACGCTGGAGGCGGTGGCGGCGATGGCCGCACGCCTGTTGCATGCGGGAAATTGGTCCGATGCGACGCCCCTTGCTTTGGAAACAGTGGCGCGCGCCGAGCAGGTGGACGGTGCCCTGCTGTGCGAGTACCGGCGCGGTGAATCCGGCGTGCTGCGGGCGGAACGCCGCAGTGCGTGGCGCGCAGACGGCGCCGCCCCGGCAGAGCCGGGCCATGCGCGCGTCGAAGGTCCCCTGGCGGCGGCCCACGAAGCGCACTGCCGCGGTGAAATCCTCCACGGCACGGCGCAAGAACTCCTTCGCGCCGGCTTTGTCATTGCAGAAACGGGCCATGCAGACAGCATAGCGGCCGCACCGGTAATAACGCCAAACGGCTGCTGGGGATTTGTCTGCTTTACGCGGTCTGAAGCGGCGGTTTGGACGGAAGAAACGCTGGCCACGCTGGGCCTGGTTGCGTATGTGGCGGGCGCGGCCATCGCCCGCCAATGCGCCGAGACCGAGCGGGCCGACAGCCAGGCGCGCACCCGGGCCATTCTCGACAACATCCCCCACCTTGCCTGGATAAAGGGTGTGGACGGCCGGTACATTGCGGTAAACCGCGCATTCGCGCGCCTTTGCGGCCGGGCAATTCCGGCGATAGCGGGCATGACCGACCGCCAACTGTTTTCCCAAACCCGGGCGGACCGCACGGTCGAAGATGACCTTGTGGTGATGGGAACGGGCGAAAGCCGCACATGCCAGGAACAACTGCTGGATGGCCCGGCGTCCGCCTGGTATGAAACCTTCAAAACCCCCGTCCGCGACAATACGGGGCGTGTAACCGGAATCGTCGGACTCAGCCAGAATGTCACGGAACGAAAGTGCCTGGAGGAAGAACTGGGCCGTTCGGAAAACCGCTACAGGGCGCTGTTGTCGGCCGTGTCCGACATGGTGTTGATCATTGACGAGAACGGGACCCTGACAAGCGTCCACACCCCGGTGCCGGAATTGGCGGGCACCCGAGATCGCCTCGTCGGCCGCAACATTCGGGAATTGTTGCCTTCCGACACGGCCGACGACTGCCTGCGCGCGCTTGATGAGACACACAAGACCGGTCTTCCCCAAGAATGCAGCATCCGCATCCAGACAGAACAAGAGGGAGAGCGGCACTATGGCGCGCGTGCGGTGCCGACAGGACCGCACCAGACGCTGGCAGTACTGCGAATCATAAATCCCGCACAGCCGCAAACAGAACTCGCAAACGCATAAAACGGGGACCATTTCCCCGGCAATGCACCGCCGCCCCGGCAACAACATGAGAGCGCTTTGCGGGGAAATTCGCGTGTTTATCGCGTGCGCCAATCCGGTCCGGCACGCAACCACCCCCCGGAAGAAACGTTATCCACGCGCGTTCATATAACGCGGCTATTGCCAAGGAACGGCAAAGGAGCCCGCAGCCTTAAAAAAACATGCCCGGGGACAGGCCCGCCCACCCCCGGGCGCAAAGCGTAATACGGACAACGCCAACCGGCGTCACAGTTTGCTGATAATTGGCGAAATGGTCAGCAAAAGCGCGCCGATACTGCTGAACACGGTTCCCACTATGTTCATGATACTGGCCGCATCCGACTGGGCACGACGCACTTCACGGCGCGTCATCAAATGCATGTGCTTCATGGGATTATCCTTTGCCGACATGACAAGCATGCCCGTTTCATTTCCAATACAGGCGTCTTACCCTTGGTACACGCCCCCTGTTCCAGCCTTTGCGGCGGGAAGAGGCAAAAACACGGGACAGCGGCGAAAATGCCGCAAATGCCCATGTGATGACTGATTTCAGCTCTTGCTTACCAGCGGGGCAACCGTCAGCAACAACGCGCCGACGGAACTGAGCACGGTGCCCACAATGTTAAGAATGGTGTTCAGACTGGTCTGGGCGCGGGTCACGGTCGGCCGGGTCATGCAATTGACATGCTTCATGATGGTGTCTCCTTGCGAAATGCTGCAATTTCCCTGCTTCCCCCGGAGCGGCACCGAACCTCTTCCGGGGAACGCACCTGAGTTTAGCATTTTCTCCCTTGGAAACGGAAAAAATTCACCCGTGGCCGACGCATGCCGTCCACTGGGCACTATACCATGCAAACCACCCATTGTTACGCTGCCGTCAAGCAGTCCCCGCTATTTTACGCGGACAACCTCCGCCCCTTCTTTGGAAATGAGCTTCGTGCCGCTTATGGTCAGGTCCGTTTTGACTTCTTTCCCCTCAAATGTGGTGCTGACGATGAGTTTTGGCCCCTCAATGCGCCATTTTCCGGGAAGCGATTCCACCCCGTACTTTGCTTTTGCCAACTGGCGGACAATTATGCTGTCGGAACTCGCCACTGCATTTCCATCGGCGGCAAAGCTCACTTTGAGCACAAACCCCTTGATTTTCACGTTCCATACGGAACCCACCATGTCGGCCTCTTTGAGCAGGGGCGGCAAAATGGGTTCCGGTGCGGCTTTTTCCGCCGTTTTGGCCGCCGCCGCCATGGCATTGGCGCGAAATTCATTGAAGGATGAAAAGGCTTGCGGGCCGAAGATAACACCCAAGAACAGCAATAGCATCAGCGCCGTGCAAAGCACCAGCATTTTATTGCCGCTCATTGCCTCCCCGCCGCGCGGTTTGCCGCCGCGGTCCTTCTTCGTGCGGCTCTCCTTCTTGTCACCGTCGCCCGGTATTACCGCATCGCTGTCCGCTTTTTCGCTGTTACTCACAGTACGACCAACTCCTCGGGGGTAATTTGCCCGACTTCGGCCTCATCAAGAGCCTCCCAAGTGCGCATTTCAAAGAAGGCTTGATTTTACCCTTTTGGGGTTCAACGGGTCAAACCCACGATCCCCCCGGCACCTGTTCCGACGGTCCCTCAATGCTCCAGTGTCATCAGGGAACCAATCCCCTCTGACTAAGCCGGTCCTCCAGAAGAGGGGAAATCCGGTCAAAGATGGTCCGCGCTTTGGCTTCAATGCCGCGGTTCTTCATGTGGCAAATGTCGCCAAAGAGGTCCGTGCCGCCGTGCAATTCGGCGGCGACATCGATCACGGGCACGCCGGTTTCGGTGCCCAGCGCGGCGGTTTCACGGTTAAACAGGGCCAATGCCCGCAGGTAGGACGAGAAGGTCACGTAGCGCCCCCCCCATTCGAGCAGGGTATAACAGTCCATGTACTCGCGCCCGGCAGGGCCAAGTTTTTCGGGTTCCGGAGCGGCAAAGGTGCAAAAGACGGTCTCCACACCCGCGGCACGCGCCTGCTCGACGATAAACCGCAAGTTGGACATCTTCGCCCGGCGGATGTCCCCGACCATCCGTTCCTCGCCGGGCAGCAGCCATGCGTTGAAGTGGTTGTTCAGAAACCGGGATTCACGCAGGCGCTTCTGCCAGGGTTCCGCATCCTTCACCCAGAGTTTGAAAAGATCGTGGCAGATGTCGTTGACCGCGACGTATACAACGATCAAATCGGGCTGCAGCGCGAGGTAATCCGCGAGTTTAACTTTGTGTTTGAGCGAGTTCATCCCGGAGACACCGGCATTGATCACGTCGATGTGCTGTCCGCCAAACTTGTTGTTGGAAAGATATTCCAAGACATTCGGATAGGTAAGGTCATTCGCGGGGCCCTCCTCGGTGGTCGAAGCGCCCATGCACAGCACACGAAACACACCGGGCGGTTTTGGAAGGACAACATCGTCGTCCCGCAAACCGACATTGTTAATGGAAAACTGTTCGGAAACCCCGAGCACGTTCTTTTGCGCCTCGCGCTTCTCATGGGCGCGGTAGGAAAAAAAGGGCACGTCCCAAATACTGTCGGCATCGGCGCCTTTTTGGGCATCGGGCCCGGACTCGCCGGGCGCGGGCCAGAATACGGCGGCATACGGCGGCCGGGCCTGGCTGTCAGGACCGGGCGGCCCCGGATTCTCGCAGGCAGCCGCGCAAAACCACGCGGTGCCGCCGTTGCCGTCGAGCACCTCCGGAGGTCCGCCGTCCACCAGTCTGGACAGCACCGCGGCGATACGCGGGGCATCTTCCGCACCGACGAAATCGGCCAGGGTCTTTCCCCCGGCATAATTCACTTCCGCGTAGGCCTTGACCACCATGCCGCGCCCGTCCACCAACACCGCCCTGACGCGGTAGTCCGTGGCGAATGCGTACCGTTCCCAATCCTCCAGAAGGGCAAAATGCATGGCGCGGCGCATGGTCATGACCTTTGCATCGGGAACCGGCAACAGCACCTGCGACTGGCCCGCACCGCGGCAGCGGTCGCGGGACGCGGCATCTTGGAGTTCGGGAGAGAATGTGTCGGGACCGGCCGGTAACGGCCATGCGCCCCTGCCCAGCCTGGCAAGCACATAAGGATTGCCGTCCAATATGCGCTGCCAGTGAATACGTTCCCAGACTTCCAGGCCCAGCGCAATCATAACGAGCCATGCGAGGACGGCACCACTGAAAAACAACAGCTTTGACAGGCGTTTCATTGGACAGCCCCCCTGGCGGACTTTGCGGCCCGCGCCTTGTCGAGCGTCTGCTTTAGACGAAGGTCGCCCGGGTCGAGCAAAACGGCCTTTTCCGACGCCTTGATGGCGTCGTCAATGCGGCCCGCGCCCAGGCAGGCAGCGGCCAGCACCGAGTGCGCCCATGCGTCATTGGGCAGCAATTCGAGTGCGCGGAGTGCGGCGGCGGCGGCCTCATCGTAGCGGCCCAAGTCGAGCAGGAGCATGGCGATGTTCACATGGGACCACGGATAGCCGGCGAAATCAAGCCGCACCGCCTCCTGAAATGCCGCCAGCGCTTCCTCTTTGCGGCCGGCTTCCTTGAGCGCCATGCCGAGATAAGACCACGCTTTGGTGTATTTCGGGTCCAGTTCAATGGCCCTGCGGGCGGCCAGTTCGGCCGTTCCGTATTCGCCCGCGCGCCAGTATTCGAGCGAAAGATCGCCGAACTCCCGGGCAGGCTCACCCGAAAGCGCCTTCACTTTATAGTCAGGTACCGGCGCACCGGGCTCACGCCAGACGCGGTAAAGCATCACGTGCTGAATGCCACCGTATTCCCACGATTGGAAGGAAAGGCCGCGCGCGCGAAATTCAGTCTCAAGATCGCCGATGGGGCCGCCGAGAAAGTAGTCCGTCTGAACAAGCACCCAGGGAATGCGCGGTCCCTTTCCAGACTTGGAGGGCAGGTTGAGGTCCGTGAAGAAAGCGCATTCCCCGGCAAGCGCATCGTATTCAGTTCCGTAGGAGACAACGTTGGGCACGGGCCCGAAGTTGTAGGCGAACACCCTTTTCCAGAGCCAGTTGTGGACCAGCACCAGATCGTCCGGATTTGCATCGGAACGCATCTTTGCGCAGGCGCTCTTCCAGTCGGGATGCTGCGGGTCGCCCAGAATCAGGGAGTGCTGGTATCCAAAGAAGGCTATCAGCAGCAGCACCAGCGCGGCGCGCGCCGCGCGCGGGCGAATCATCGTTATGGCACCGGCAAAGATCAGGTACAGCGCGATGGAACTGTGCAGCGTGTAACGCGGCATGATGCAGGGGCGCCAGACCCACGACGCGGTGTACAGCACCGCGGGCGGCAGGAGAAACCACAACAGCAGGAACAGGTTCCACCGGCACGGTGTGCCGGTTTCGCCGGCTGCGCACGGGGCCCCGACGCCGCACCTGCTACGAATCCCACGCCAGAAACCCAGCCCGGTCAACAGCGCGACGGACAGCAGCACGGCCGAAATCCAGCACCGTCCGACCGTCCAGCGCAGGCGCACGATTTTCATCGCCGTGCCGGAGTCGACCACCTTTTCCCAGATCGCCGGTGTGGCATTCAACTGATAGGTCATTCCGACCGCGTCGTCGGCGAACAAATCACCGACAAACTCGGAAAGGTTGGGTATCTTCATCCAGGAATCAGCGTGATCCCGCCCCCAAAAGTGGATGGACGCGATGTAAACCGCAATGGGCACGGCGGCCAGCGCCATTAACGCAACCCAGCGCGCGATGCGCCGCCAGTCGCGGGGAAAACAGAACACCCAGAACACGCCCTCCGTGAAGGGCACGAGCACGGCGAAGGGGTGCGTCCACAACAGCAGCAGCGTTGCAAGACCGTGGCCCATCCACCAGCGTTTTCCGCCACCGCGCACGAGCCGCACAAAGGTCCATACCGACAGTGAGGCCAGCAGTGTCATCAACCCGTACATGCGTATCTCTCGGGCAAACTGCCAG
>CAZOMH010000230.1:0-6734 GCA_964580415.1 uncultured Nitrospirales bacterium | reverse complement strand
GAGGCCCGTTACCGGGAAAAACGGGGGTGACCCTGCAGCCCAGAACGCCGCCATTGTCATCCTGAACGCGGTGAGGGTCCTTCGCCCCGCCGCCAAGAATTTGTAGGACAGGCACCCTCGCCTGTCGTCCCAGACCGCCTATCCCAAGCCGACAGCCGGGGGCGGCTGTCCCACATTCCCGGACCTTTATCTTCACCAAATCGCCGCCGTGGGAGGTTCGGGGCTCAGGATAAAAAAAAGCCCGGTTCTCTTGCTTTGGGACACGACAATAACGAAGGCAAATTGACGCGGGCGGGTCCGAGGCTCCATAATGCCGCTTCCCCAACCCTTTATGGAGACCGTTATCATGAGCGCGAGCCCCGAAAAATTCGAAAACGTCACGGCAATCTGCAAGGCCAATCTCTACTTTGACGGCCGTGTGACAAGCCATGCCATCGTGCTTGCCGACGGCGAGCGCAAGACACTCGGTCTGATCTATCCGGGCGAGTACAAGTTCAATACGGGCGCGCCGGAGCGCATGGAAATGATTGCCGGCGACAGCCGTGTGAAGCTGCCGGGCAGCGATGCGTGGGTGGCCTATCCGGGCGGCACCTTCTTTGACGTGCCGGGCAATTCGGCGTTTGAGATCGCCGTGGACGCGGGTGTGGCTGAATACGTTTGCTCGTATCTGAAGGCCTAGTCGGACCGTCCGGGACGGTCCATTTGAAATGGCGGAACCCAAATTTGCGGGATATTGCCGCGCGGTGTGTCAGGACGCGGACTGCCCCTTGATCAGCGCGATGGCGGCGTCATACGCCATCTGCGGCGTGATGCGGGCGAGATGCGCCGCGCCGTCGCGCCGGTCAACCGTGCGCCGGGGCGGCTCGGGACCGAGATAGAGCACCGCGCTGGGCAGCCGCAGCGGGCTGTGCCGCTTCGGGTCCGTGCCGCCGAACAGCGCAAGCACGGGCGTGTTCATGGCCGAGGCGAGATGGGTGGGCCCCGTGTCGCCGCCGATATAGCAGTCGCACAGCGACAGCAGCCAGGCCAGATGCTTGAGCGACGGGGTTTCGGGCGCAATCTCGGGCTTGCCTTTGGACAGGCGCCGCACTTCCGCGGCCGTGTCGCGCTGGCCGGGCCCCCAGGTTAGCAGCACTTCGAAACGTCCGTCGGCCAGCAGCAAGTCGCACAGTTCCGCAAAGTGACGCAGCGGCCACTGCTTTTCCGGCCGTTCCACCATGGCATGCACGGCGATGAACCGCTTGCCCGCATGGAATTTGTCCGCAATCCAGTCCTCGACGGTGTCCTGCACGTCTTCGGGGACGGGGATATGGACATCGAGGTTGAGCCGTTTTGCGCCGAGCACTTTCACCAGTTCGAGGTTTTCCTCAATGCGGTTCATGCGGTCGGCGGGCAGGCACACGCGTTCCGTGGCAAAAAGCGGTGACAGTTCCTGGCCGCGCGGTCCGGCAAAGGCGATGCGCCGGGGCGCGCGCGATGCGCCCATGGCCAGCCCGCTCTTGAGGATGCCGTGGAAATCGAGGACTATATCGTAGTGCGCGGCGCGCACCTGGCGGCAAAAGGCCAGGAATGCCCGGACGCCGGCCTGGCGGTCAAAAAGAATCACCCGGTCCAGCGCCGGGTGGTCTTCCAGTATGCCGGCACTTTTGGGTTCGACGGCCCAGTCAATCTGGGCCTGGGGATAAAGATCGCGCAGGGCGTGGAGGGCAGGCATGACGCGTATTACATCCCCGATGGCGCTGAATCGAATCATCAGAATCCGGGGAAGTCCGTTGAGCATCGTATACGGGCCGTTTCCTGGCATCCGGGAGGACCCGGCTGGTTGTTCCCAGGCCGCGCCGCCCGTCTCTGCGACGGGAGTAGCGGAAAGCATTGTGCGCGAGGGAGTTGCAAATGGCGGAGAGAGAGGGATTCGAACCCTCGGTACGCTTTTGACGTACACACGCTTTCCAAGCGTGCACCTTCAACCACTCGGACATCTCTCCGTACGCCCCAATTATAGGGGTTGGACGGGGAATATGTCAAAACTCCGGGAATGGCGCGAGTTGCCGCAGGTGTTTCTAAAGCTCTAACGGGCAGGTTTGCCCTGCACCGTTAAGGTGTCTATAATCGAAGCCACCCTGCGGGACCTTTTCCCGTTTCGGCGGCTGTTACTTTTCAAGGAGGATTTCAGGATGAGCAATGCCAAGGCCATTAATGAACAGAATTTCGCGCAGGAAACGGGCAGCGGCGTGACGCTGGTGGATTTCTGGGCGGAGTGGTGCGGTCCGTGCCGGATGATGGGCCCCGTCATCGACCAGGTCGCCGCGGAATACGCCGGCAAGGCGCTGGTGGCGAAGGTGGATGTCGATGAATGCCAGAACATCGCCGTAACACTGGGCGTGAACAGCATTCCCACGCTGATCGTGTTCAAGGACGGCGTCGAAGTGAAACGCTTTGTGGGCGTGACCGGCAAGGGCGACCTGGCCAAGGCGCTCGACGCGGCCATCGCATAACTTTCCCTTTAGACACCACCAAGCCCGGCGACACGCCCGCGCGGCGTGCGGCCGGGTTTCTGTTTGGGACGGCGGGGTGCGGGTTTAGGCTGACGCACCTCCGAAAAGACCGGCAAGCATCTCGTAGATCGCCTGGAATACGGTAACGATCTGAAGGAGAGCGCCGATAATGCCCTGGAAGCTCTGTGCGGGCGCCGGACGGCGCAGCGTGGCGGGTCGGTGACGCATGGTGTTGGTCTCCAGTTTGTTCCGCCCAAGGCGGGACATGATCAGTATACCCGGAGCGGGGCGATAATGCCATCGGCGGGGAGGCAAAGTTGCACCGAAGCGGGTGTTCCGCCTATCTTGCTGGACAGATCAATCAAGGAGACGCCTGTCATGAAACGATTCGCATGCATGTCCATTCTGTCCGTGCTGGTGCTGTGCGCCGCGCTTGCCGGTCCCGGATGCTCGCCGGCCCCGGTCCCAAAGAGCACGCCGCCGGTGCCGCCCAACGCCCCGGCCAAGGCGGAGAAAGCCGTGCCGTACCGTATTGCGCTGGTGATGAAGTCGCTGGCCAACGAGTTCTTCCTGACCATGGAGAACGGCGCCAAGGCCCACCAGCAGCAGCATGCATCGGAATACACGCTCATCTGCAACGGCATCAAGGACGAGCAGGACGTGGCGCGGCAGATTGACCTGGTCGAGCAGATGGTCGCGCAGAAGGTGGACGCGCTCGTTATCGCCCCGGCCGATTCCAAGGCGCTCGTGGGCGTGTGCAAGCGCGCGCAGGACGCGGGCGTGGTGGTCATCAACATCGACAACAAATTCGACGACGGTGTGCTCAGGGAAAAGGGCATCACCATCCCCTTCGTCGGCCCCGACAACCGCAAGGGCGCCAAGCTCGCCGCCGAATACCTCGCGAAAAAACTGGAGCCGGGCGCGCCGGTGGCAATTCTTGAAGGCATCCCGAGCGCCTTCAACGGCCAGCAGCGCAAGCTCGGCTTCGACGACGCCATTGCCGCCGCCGGGCTGAAGACGGTCACCTCGCAGTCGGCCAGTTGGGAAATGGACAAGGCGAATCAGGTCGCCTCGTCGATCATCACCGAACACCCCGAGGTGAAGGCGCTGCTCTGCGCCAACGACAGCATGGCGCTCGGCGCCGCGGCGGCCGTGCGCGCCGCCGGCAAGACCGGCCAGATACTCATCTGCGGCTACGACGGCATATCCGCCGTCGAAAACCTCATCCGCGAGGGACAGGTCGTCTGCACCGTCCAGCAATACGCCGACAAGCTCGCCGTGTTTGGGATCGAGTACGCGCTCCAGGTCCTGCGCGAAAAGACAACACCGCAGGACAAGGAAACAGCCGTGGATCTCGTGACGGCGGAGACGGCGGCGAAGAAGTGAGCGAATCCGACAACACAGTCTTCCTGCGCGCGGACGGGATGGTCAAAGACTATCCCGGGGCGCGGGCTTTGGACCGCGTGGATTTTGCGCTGCGCGCGGGGGAGGTGCATGCGCTGGTGGGGGAAAACGGCGCGGGCAAGAGCACGCTGATGCGCCTGCTCGGCGGCATCACCAAGCCCACCGCCGGCCGCATGCTCCTGGACGGCGCGTCCTACGCCCCGCCGTCGCGGATTGCGGCGGAACACCTCGGCATCCGTTTCGTGATGCAGGAGCTTAACCTCGTTTCCACCCTTTCGGCGGCGGAGAACATCTTCCTGGACGCGCTGCCGTCGCGCTTTGGCTTTGTGCGGCGGACCGCGCTGGACGCGGCCGCGCGGGCGGCCATGGCGACGGTGGGCCTGACGGAGATTGACCCGCGGACACCCGTGGGCGCGCTCGGCGTGGGCGAGCAGCAGATGGTGGAGATTGCCCGCGGGCTCGCGGGCAAATGCCGTGTGCTCATTCTGGACGAGCCGACGGCGTCGCTGACGGACCGCGAGGCGGAGCTGCTTTTCGAAAATATCGCGCGGCTGCGCCGCGACGGTATTGCGGTGGTCTACATCTCGCACCGCATGGAGGAAATCCTCCGCCTGGCCGACCGCGTTACGATTTTGCGCGACGGGCAGGTGGTTTCCACCCATGCCGCCAGCGAATTGACCATAGACGAGATCGTGCGACGCATGGTGGGCCGCGACATCGGTGATGCGGACACGGTGTCCACGGCCCAGCCCGGTCCGCCCATGCTGCGCGTGGAGAACCTGTGTTTGGGCGCGCGCGTGCGCGACGTGAGTTTCTCCGTGCAGCCGGGTGAGATACTCGGCTTCGCCGGACTCATGGGCTCGGGCCGCACGGAAACGATGCGCGCCATCTTCGGGGCGGACCGGCCCGTGTCGGGCCGGATTTGGCTGGGCGGGTTGGACGCGCCCGCGCGCATCCGCGGCCCGCGTGACGCCGTGCGGCTGGGCGTGGCGCTGCTCACGGAAGACCGCAAGGGCCAGGGCCTGCTGTTGCCGCGGTCCATCCGTGAGAATGTGACGCTGGCCGACATGCGTTCTGTGACCGCTCCCGGCGGCTGGATACGGCGCGGCGTCGAGGCGGCCACCGCGCGGCGCTGGGTCGAGCGGCTGGCGGTGCGCTGTGCCGGTGCCGACCAGGCGGCCGGTGAACTGAGCGGCGGCAACCAGCAGAAAGTGGTGCTGGCGCGCTGGCTCCACCGGGACTGCCGGGTGATCATTTTTGACGAGCCCACGCGCGGCATCGACGTGGGCGCGAAATTTGAGCTGTACAAGCTCATGCGCGAACTGGCCGCGGCGGGCAAGGCGCTCGTCGTCGTTTCCTCCGACCTCAAGGAACTGCTCGGCCTGTGCGACCGCATCGCGGTCATGAGCGCGGGCCGCGTGGCCGAAGTGTTTGACCGGGGTGCATGGACCGAGGACAGAATCATGGCGGCGGCGCTCAGCGGGCATCTGGGCGAGACGGCAACGGGTTAAATGATATACTGGCTTTGGAGCCGTGAAACAGCAATGACCCAGCAGACATTGAATATCCCTGATGAATTCATCCGCGATTTTTGCACCAAATGGCGGATAAGGGAGCTTGCGCTGTTTGGATCTGTACTGAGCGACAGGTTCCGTCCCGACAGCGATGTGGACGTGCTTGTGAGCTTCCTGCCTGACTCCGGCGTTTCACTGTTTGACATGCTCAGCATGACAGACGAACTTTCCGGGGTTTTCGGTCGGAAAGTGGATCTGATCGAGAAGGAAGCCCTGGAAAACCCGTTCTTCAGGCAGACGATTCTACCGGGACGCAAAATAATCTATGCAGCCTGAAAACTCCGACACGGCTTATCTCTGGGATATGCTGCGTTACGCGCGCATGGCAGTCGCGCTGGTCGAGAATCTGTCGATTGCGGCATATGCCGGAGATCAAACACGTCAACTGGCGCTGGAACGCGCCCTTGAGGTTGTGGGTGAATCGGCAGGCAAGGTCTCACAGGCTTTTCGCGCGGACCATCCGGAGATTCCCTGGCGAAAAATCATAGGCCTGCGCAACGTGCTTGCCCATGATTATGGAAACATTCTTCAGGAACGCCTGTGGAACGTTGCGGTCAACCACGTGCCGGAGTTGATCCAAAGTATTGAACCGCTGGTTCCTCCGGAACCCACCGTCGCGGAATAGCCTCCACTGACAGTAATTCCATAGCTGAAGTTTGGGACATCGCACACATGACTTCCATGCAAGTTCGCCGCTATCTGACCGACTACGCCGGCATGGCGCTGGTGCTGGCGGTGCTGATCGCCATCTTCGGTTTCTCGGCGCAGAATTTCTTCACCATGACCACGCTGCGCACGATTGCGAACCAGATTCCGTCGCTGGTGGTGGTGGCCGTGGGCATGACCTATGTGCTGATCATCGCGGGCATTGATTTGTCGGTCGGCTCGGTACTCGGGCTGAGCGGGGCCGTGCTGGGCGCGGCGCTGGTGAAGGGCGGCCTGCCGCTGGCGGCGGCCCTGCCGCTGTGCCTGCTGGCCGGGTTGCTTTGCGGCGCGGCCAATGGTCTGGTGACGGCGATGTGGGGCGTGCCTTCATTTATCGTGACGCTGGGCATGCTGGAGGCGTCGCGGGGTGCGGCCTACCTGGTGACGAACTCGCAGACCATGTACATCGGCGCGCCGGTGGAGCGCATCGCCGAAGTGACGCTGGCCGGGTTCTCCTTGCCGTTTATCGTGGCGCTGCTCGTCGTGGCGGCCGGGCAGTTGGTGCTGTCGCGCACCGTGTTTGGGCGCTACATGATCGCCATCGGCACCAACGAGG
>CAZOMH010000229.1:0-6793 GCA_964580415.1 uncultured Nitrospirales bacterium | reverse complement strand
GAGGCACACGGGCTGGCGGGCAATGCGGGCGCGGGCAAGTCAGCGCTGATGGGAATCCTCGCCGGTGCCCTGTCCATGGACGCGGGCGAAATCCTGGTGTTGGAATACCCCGCCCGCATTGCGTCGCCCCGCGAAGCCCTCGACCTGGGCGTGGGCATGGTGTATCACAAATCCACCCTGGTGCCGCGGCTCAGCGTGGCCGAGAACATCTTTCTGGGCCGGTTGCCGCGGCGCGGCCGCCGGGGTCCGGTTTCCCGGCGGCACCTGTATGCGGCCGCGGGCGCAGTGCTGGAACGGGCCGGCATGGACCTGGACCCGCGGCAGCCCGCGGGCGAACTGGGCGCGGCCGGGCGGCAGATGGTGGAAATCGCCAAGGCTCTATCCATGGACGCGCGGGTTCTTGTCCTGGACGAGCCCTCGACCGCGCTGAACGGGCAAGAGCTGAAACGCCTGTTCGATCTCGTCAAACGGCTGCGGCGGGGCGGAATGGGCGTGGTCTATGTTTCGCGGCGGCCGGAGGAGCTGTTTGCCGTCGCCCAGCGCGTCACGGTGCTGCACGGCGGCAGGCACATGGCCACCCGCGACATGATCGACGTGACCCCGGACGATCTCTCCCGCATGATGGCCGGAGACCCCGTCCCGGAAGAGCGGCGGATGAAAGAACCCGTTCCGGGCGGAAGGCCGTTTGACATCGCGGGCGATCCCGGTCTGTTCGGGTAGACGCCACCCCGCAGAAACGTCAAAAACGCCGCGCCGTCCCGGCGTTTCCGCCGGGACGGCGCGTTTCACTTTATATATCGGGGATCAGCCGATCATTTCGGTGCCGCCGGAGCAGCAGCCGCAGGCTTGGCCGCAGCCCCGCCGGCTGCCGGCTGTTTGGCCTGGTCCTGCAAAGCCGTATCGTAACGCACCTTGGCGACGTTGGCCTCCTCTTTCTTCTTGGCAACCATCTGCACCATATTCGCCTTGTCCTGGATGACCGTGGGATGCTCGTCATCGGGAATAACGCTGACGATGGCGGCAACCTTGTCATAGTTGGCAATCGCCTCGTCGAAGCGGTTGCCTTCTTTGGCGCGGTCGCCCTCGTCAATGGCCGAACTGGCCGCGTCGAGCACGTCGTTCACCACGTCCTGGATGGACTTCTTGAGTTTGCGGACGTTTTCCTTGGCCGTGTTCGACTGTTCCTTGAACTCCTCGTCCACCGCCTCAAAGAAACCGGTGGCCTGGCGGTAGGTCTTGATAGCGTTGGCCCAGTCCTGCTTGTCGCGGAAATTGTCGGCCTCGGCGCGCACCTTCTCGCCCGTGGAGATGATGTTGATGGTCATCTCCAGGCGCTCGTTGCGCGCCTGGATGGCCGTGTTGGTGTCCTGGATAAGTTTGGCGGCCTCCTGGCTGGTGCGGTCATAGGTCAGGGCCTGCTCGAATGAGTTCAGGGCTGTCGGCAAATCGGTGTCTTCGGCTCCGGGCTTGCCGGCGCGATCAAGGAAGCCCTTGCCCTCCTCAAGGAAGTGGGCGGCCAGTTTCTGGCCGAGCCGGGGCCGTTCGGGACCGCCAAGACTGTAGGCTTTCTGCCACTCTTCAATACCGCGCGATTTTGAATCGCGCGAATCCACCGTGTAGAAAATGTCGCCCACCTTCTCGTAGGCTTCGACGATCTGCGGGTTGACCTTCTCAAAATTCTCGTAAACCCGCTTGGCCTGCTGAACATTCGACTTGGTCTTGAGCAGATAATTCATTTCATCGACAAAGTACCAGGTAAGCGTGCGGGGCGAGGGTTCCATCATCTCGCGCCCTTCCGGCGCGGCCCGCAGCACGGTGTTCCAGACATCCGCCACGGTCTCGACCGTTTTGGTGAAATAGGCCCGGCCGCCCTGCTTCAAGAAACCGTTATAGCCGACCCCGCTCTTGTAGTCGTTGGCGATGAGCAGCTTGTCTTCACCGTAGAAGCCCCGGTGCATCTTCATGTAGGTCACCATGTCGCGCACAAATTCGCGGTTGTGCGCCGCCGGCATGAAGGAATAATTGTCTATGTCGCTTTCAATGTCCGCCATCATCTTCACCTGGATCGCCTTCTCGTCGTCGGTCCAGGCAAAACCGTACGGCACAAACACGTTGGCCGTCAGCGAGGCGAGCACGCCCATGCGGTAAGCGAAGTAGGAAGTCGGGCCGTACTTGCGCGCTTCGCGCAGCAGGGCAACCTGGCTCCCCAGTGCCAGTACGCTTTCCTTGTCGTTGTTGAGCGGTTCCGCCGACGCGATGACCGCCGCGCCGTCCCGGGCACCGTTCATCACGTCCACCTCGAAATTCGTCCCAACGGCGCCGCCCGGGCGGAAAACGTTGGGGAAATCGAGTGAAAGCATCTGCAGCGACATGGCTGTGATGCTTCGCATGGCGCGTGGACCCCAGGCATGCGCCTCCACGGGAACCAGCAGGCCCGTTGCCAGCACTGCCACCACGGTAAGCTGAATAAATGCGCGTCTCATAGGTCCCTCTTTCCTGTTTCAAGGTCGGGGGATGGCGACAGGACACCATCCCACATTTGAAAAATTAGCACACACCCCCCCGATGTGTCAATTGATTTCCCTCTGCCGGTCTCCAGGCAACCACATTATGCCTGTTTCGACGTGTCAGGCCCCCCAAATTCCGGGGATTTCGGGGCTCTAAGTGCGAAAAATGCGCACGGCGACGGGGGCGGTAAATCCGCACCTTCCGAAGACAACCCGCGGAAGAACGCGGAATTTTGGGCGAGAGTGGCCCTGACGGCGCTGAAACCGATATACTTTCCCCGGTATGAAGCCCGCAAGGGGTCTTGCACAAGGCCCAAAACCACCGACAGGATAAACCCCATGGCCGAAAAGAAATCTCTCCCCGCGCGCCGGCAGGTGCCGGAAACGGACACTTGGAATCTCTCTCCCCTGTTTCGCTCGGACAAGGCGTGGGGCCGCGCCTGCGCCGAAGCGGAAGGGCTGTATCCCAAGATCGCCGCATTTCGCGGACGGCTGGGCCGTTCGCCCAAACTGCTGCGTGAATGCTGCGATTTTGAAATCGGCCTTTCCAGACTGTTGGACAAAATCGGCGTATACGCGCATTTGCGCCACAGCGAGGACGTGGCCGACCCGGCCTGCCAGGGCATGCTTGCGCGTTTCACCTTCATTGCCACACGCGCCGGCGAAGCGGCCAGTTACATCGCGCCCGAGATTCAGGCGATCCCCAAAGACAAGATGGGCGCGTTTCTCAAGAGTCCCCTTCTTGCGCCGTACAAGTTCAACCTGGAGAAACTGCTCCGCTTCAAACCGCACATTCTCTCCGAAAAGGAGGAGCGGCTGCTGGCCATGCAGGGCGAGGTGGCCCAAACCCCGTCGAAGGTGTTCGATCAACTCAGCGACGCCGACATGAAATTCGGCACCGTCGTCGATGAGACGGGCTGCGAGGTGGAGCTTTCCCAGGGCAGCTTCCGCACCCTGCTCGAATCGCCCAAGCGTTCCGTGCGCAAGGAGGCCTTCAACAAGTACTACGCCGTCCACGAGGGTCTCGGCAACACGCTGGCCGCCTCGTTGGCCGGGTCGGTGCTGCAGGACGTGTACACCGCGCGGGCGCGCAACTTCCCCTCCGCCCGCGAGGCGGAGCTCTTTGGGGACAGGGTGCCTGTGGCCGTGTATGACAGTTTGATCGCGGCCGTGCGCGGTGAACTGCCCACACTGTACCGCTACCTTGACATCCGGCGCAGGGCGCTGCGTACAAAAGACCTGCATGCGTATGACAATCATGCGCCCATCGTGCGGACGGACAGCGTGCGCATCCCCTATGGCGAGGCGGTGGAAACCATCCTTGAGGCGCTCGCGCCGCTCGGCGACGGTTACGTGCGCACCCTGAAAGAGGGATTGGGCGCGGCGCGCTGGGTGGACCGGTACGAGAACCGCAACAAGCACAGCGGGGCCTTTTCTTCGGGCTGTTATGACAGCCCCCCCTACATCCTCATGAACTACAAGGAGGAAATGCTCGACTCGGTGTTCACGCTCGCCCACGAGGCCGGGCACTCGATGCACTCGCATTTCAGCCACGCCGCGCAGCCCTACCAGTACGGCGACTACACCATTTTCGTCGCCGAGGTCGCGTCCACCTTTAACGAGCAACTGCTGGCGCACCACCTGTTCTCCAGGGCGAAATCGCGCAAGCGCCGCGCCGAGTTGATCAACAAGGAAATCGACGAGATTCGCGGCACGATTATCCGCCAGACCATGTTCGCCGAGTTTGAAAAGAACATCCACGCGCTGGCCGAGGCCGGCGAACCGCTCACGCTGGAAGTGTTCCGCAACAGCTACCGCGCCCTGCTCGACGCCTATTTCGGCCCCGACTTCGTCATTGATCCGGTGCTGGAACTGGAGGGACTGCGCATTCCCCACTTCTACCGCGCCTTCTACGTGTACAAATACGCCACCGGCCTGTCCGCCGCAATAGCGCTGGCGCGCAGCGTGGTGAACGGCGGCGAAAAGGAGCGCAAACGCTACCTGGGCTTCCTCCAGAGCGGCGGCTCCAAATATCCGCTCGACCAGTTGCGCGATGCGGGCGTGGACCTCGCCAAGCCCCACGCCGTGGGCCAGGCCATGGCCCGGTTCCGCGAACTGGTGGACGAACTCGACACGCTGGTGTAGTCGCAGATATGTAGGACAGGCGCCCTCGCCTGTCAGGCAAATGTAGGACAGGCGCCCCCGCCTGTCGGCCCCTCCGGAATGACAGCCGTGGGCGGCTGTCCCACATGCGGCCCCTCCGGAATGACAGCCGGGGGCGGCTGTCCCACACGCGGAGACGATGAAAATGATGCGCAAAATCGGGCTTGTTGGACTTTGCACACTGCTGGTTCCGGTATGCGCGGCGTTCGCCCAGGACGCCGGCATGCTCGGCGGTCTTACCCGGCCGGTGGCCGGTGAGGCGCGCCGCGCCAGCAGCAGCAATGAGGACCTTACCCGCAACGGCGACGCCAAAAGCATCGCGGCCGGCGGCACGCTGACGCTGCTGGAGGCCGAGGGTCCCGGTGAGGTGACGCATTTCTGGAACACCATCGGCTCGGCGGATTTCTTTCATGGCCGCTCCATCGTGCTGCGCATCTATTATGACGGCGCGGAAAAGCCCAGCGTCGAGTCGCCCATTGGCGACTTCTTCGGCGTGGGCCACGGCGCCTACAAAGATTTCACCTCGATGCCGGTGACGGTCTCCTCCACCGGCCGCGCCCGCACTTGCTACTGGCACATGCCCTTTCGCAAGTCCATCAGGATGACCGTCACCAACGAGAACACCACCACCAAGTGCGATTCCTTCTATTACTATGTGGACTGGCGCAAGCTGGACACACTGCCGGAAGACGCGCTGTACTTCCACGCCCATTACCGGCAGGAATTTCCCGCCACACCCGGCAAACTGTACACCATCCTCGACACCAAAGGCCGCGGCCAGTACGTCGGCACGGTCTATTCGGTCATGCAAATGGAAACCGGCTGGTTCGGTGAGGGCGACGACTTCTTCTACATCGACGGCGCCGAAACACCGCAACTGCGCGGCACCGGCACGGAGGACTACTTCAACGACGCCTGGGGCTTCCGCGAATTCTCCACCCCGTTCCACGGCGTAACGCTCTACGACGGTGTGCTGCCCGGCGACCGCGTAACCGCATACCGCTGGCACATTCAGGACCCCATCCCGTTCAAGACGTCACTGAAGATGCAGATCGAGCACAAGGGCAGCGTCTACAATCCCACCGGCACCATCATGGATTTCGAACTGGGCGGATTCGAGGACCGCGCCGACTGGTGCAGTTCGGTGGCCTTCTGGTACCAGTATCCACCGGCCACCTTTGACGAACCCCTGCCCCCCGCCGACAAACGCATTCCTCCGGTGAAAGTCCTCCCGGCCTGCCAGATGTCCTTCCGCGCCGACCCGCCCCTCATCGTGCTGCCGCAGGACCCCATCCTCATGTACGCGCCCAACCAGGCCAAGGCCAACATCGAGTTCGACTTCGACCTGGAAAAGGACGGGCGCTACCGGCTTGACGGCGTGTTCATGTTCGGCATCATGGCGGGGGCGTGGCAGCCCATGCTCGACGGGGAGAAGCTTGGCGGACTGCTGGACCTCTACATCGCCAATGCCGACCCGCGCTGGATGAACCTGGACACGCTGGACCTCAAGGCCGGCAAGCACACGCTGCGCTTCGAGGCCGTGGTGGGTGCCGGCGCCGCGCACCGCGCGCTCGCGCCAAAGTTCAACGTGTTCGGCTTCGCCGGACTCACCGTTCTTCGCCTGGAAGACATGGACGGCTACCAGCAGTCCATGCGCCGCCTTATGGAGCAGAAGAAGAAGTAACCTGGAACATATGGGGGGACAGGCACCCCCCGCCGCTTCGCGGCATCCGCCTTCGCCTTATGGCTTCGGCGGGACAAGCCCCCTCAAGGGGGGGGCCAAGACGATGCCACCGCAAAATTTACGCGCTCCCGCCCCCTTTTGTGTCTGAATTCGTGCCGCAATTCGCCGCACGGGAAGCGCCTGTCATTACCGGTAAAGCGGGAACATCCCCGCCGTCCACGCCCGCCGCATGAGCGGGCGCTGCCTGTATCAACACTATGCGCCGTGCTCCAGCACGATCTTGATCGCCCCCGATTCGCGCTTGTTCATGAACGCCGTCAGTGCGTGCCGGTAGTCGTCCATGGCGAAACGGTGCGTGACGATCAGTCCCGGCAACCCGGGCGTCTTTTCGAGCACTTCCGCGGCAATCTCGAAGGTGCTGCGCCCGTCGTGCTCGATG
>CAZOMH010000228.1:5433-6816 GCA_964580415.1 uncultured Nitrospirales bacterium | reverse complement strand
GGGGCGCATAGGCCGCGGGGGCAAGCGCCGGGCTGGCATCGCTCTTCATGGTTCCATCCGCTCCAAACACCGGGGTTGCCGCCAAAGCCGCCAGCACCAGTCCGAGGCATGTTTTACCTGTTCCACGCATTGTCTGTCTCCGATAAACAGTCCTGTTGCGCGGCAATTCCACCGTGGCGGACTGCCGACCTGATTCCTTCATGTGGGACAGCCGCCTCCGGCTGTCAGCCCAGGGGATGACAGGCGAGGGCGCCTGTCCCACATTATTGTACCCAAGGCATGACAGGCGAGGGTGCCTGTCCCACATTATTGTACCCAAGGCATGACAGGCGAGGGCGCCTGTCCCACATTCACTCGGAACAGCTTATCAGAAAACTTCGTGGAATGCGCCCATGAGAAACAGTGCCAGATTCGACGCGGCCGCCAACCCGATGTACGCATCCTTTGCCAACACGTCGGACCTCACGCCCTATACCCACCTCAAGCCGACCATCGACATTGATGAAAAGAACACCGCCACCGCCTGCGGCACCCGCGAGTCGGCTCGGATTCTTCATGTAGGACAGGTGCCTCCGCCTGTCGAACCCGGGGTCTGACAGCCGAGGGCGGCTGTCCTACATCTTCTGGGACAAACCCTGGTCTATTGGTACAAGAGCGACAGCCGGGGGCGGCTGTCCTACATTTTTTGGGGCAAACCCTGGTCTATTGGTACAAGAATGACAGCCGGGGGCGGCTGTCCCACATTTCCAGCGGTCTCCTTACTATTCACCGTCAACCCAATCTCGCCAGAGCCAGGGATAATTATCTGCATTGTCTGCCAAGCCTTTGCGCACGGGATTGCCGCATATGTACTCCGCCTTCTGTCTCACATTTTCGTCGCTGCGCAGCACACGATCAAAAGATTCGTCCTGCCAGACAGGTCCCCGACGCGAAAGCAGCTTGTTTATGGAATGCGCGGATGCCCCCTTTATGCCACCCATGATTTCGGCCAACCCATAGTATTCGTCAGTATCATCCTGAAGCGGGGAGAAGAGCAGATGCACATGGTCCGGCATGACCACGACTGCATGCATGAGCAGCTTTACGCCGTTGTCGTGCAGGCAATGCTTCAGCACAACGGGCCGGACCCGTTCCGGCAATTGCCATCGCTTCATAGTTGACATGGTTATGAACAGGGTCTTGCCGCCGCCGTGGAAATGGGGTAGATGGCGTTTGTAGCCGTCTTGAAGCGGCTTAGCCTTTCGATTGGGACATTGGGGATTTGGGTTTTCGTCCTGATTGTCCATGGCTGTTTCACCTTAAATGACTACCTTGGCCTGTCAATCGACTTTCTCATGTGGGACAGGCGTCCCCGCCTGTCGAACCCGGGGACTGACAGCCGAG